>NZ_JBITCS010000019.1:119629-180364 GCF_044453445.1 Streptomyces sp. NPDC051684
CCCGGGGGGGGGGGGGGGGCCCCCCCCCCGGGTGACCTAGGGCCTGTCGTTTGGATCAGGCCGGGCTCGCGGGGCCTGATCCAAACGACAAGCCCTAGTCCCTCGGGAGGCCCAGGATCCGTTCCGCCACCACGTTGAGCTGCACCTGCGTCGTGCCACCGGCAATCGTCAGGCACCGCGACAGCAGGAACCCGTGCAGCGCCCGCTCCCCCGGCCCCTCGCGGAGCGCCCCCGCCGGGCCGAGGAGTTCGAGTGCCAGTTCCGCCACCTTCTGCTGGTGCGGCGTCTGCACCAGCTTCCGCACCGACGCCCCCGCACCCGGCTCCACACCCGCGACCTGCTGCATGGTCGTACGCAGCCCGACGCACCCCAGCGCGTGCGCCTCCGCCGCGAGCGCCCCGATCCTCGCCCGGTACGCCCCGTCCAGGTCACCGGCGCGCGCGAGCAGCGCCTCAAGACCCGTGTCGAACGTCAACTGGTCCGCCATGTGCACCCGTTCGTTGCCGAGCGTGTGCCGGGCGACCCGCCAGCCGTCGTCGACCTCGCCGACCACCGCGTCGGCGGGCAGCACCACGTCGTCGAAGTAGACCTCGTTGAACAGGGAGTCCCCCGTGATCTCCCGCAGGGGCCTGATGTCGATGCCCTCCGTCGCCTTCATGTCGAGGACGAAGTACGTGAGGCCCTTGTGCTTGGGCGCGTCCGGGTTGGTGCGGGCGAGCAGGATGCCGTGGTCCGCCCACTGCGCGGCGCTCGTCCACACCTTCTGCCCGTTGATCCGCCACCGCCCGTCGGGCATCCGCTCCGCCCGCGTGCGCAGCGAGGCGAGGTCGGAGCCCGCGCCCGGCTCGGAGAACAGCTGGCACCACAGCGTCTCGCCGCGCAGGGTCGCCGGAAGATACCGGTCGCGCTGCTCCTGGGTGCCGTACGAGATGAGGGAGGGCACGACCCACGTGGCGATGCCGAGGTCGCTGAGCTTCACCCCGGCGGCCTTCAACTCCTGCTGCACGGCGAGCTGTTGGACCGGCCCGGCGCCGAGCCCGTACGGCGGCGCGAGGTGCGGCGCCGCGTAGCCGGTGGGCGCGAGGGCCCGGCGCGCCGCCTTCGGGTCGAGGCCGTGCGCCTCCTCGATCACCGCGCGGGCCGCCTCCCGGTGCCCGTCCGCCTCTGCGGGCAGCGCGAACCGCAGTTCGCGGCGGACCCCGGACTCGGCGAGCCGCACGGCGCGCAGCCGGTGCGCGTCCCCGGCGCCGAGCAGCTGGCGGGCGACGACGGCGCGGCGCAGGTAGAGGTGGGCGTCGTGCTCCCAGGTGAAGCCGATGCCGCCGAGGACCTGGATGCAGTCCTTGGCGCAGGAGTACGCGGCGTCGAGCGCGGCCCCGGCGGCGAGCGCGGCGACGAGCCCGCGCACGTCCGCCCCGCAGTCCTCCTCCACGGCCCGCGCCGCGTCCCACGTCAGTGCGGCCGCCTGCTCCACCCGTACCAGCATGTCCGCGCACAGGTGCTTGACGCCCTGGAACTGTCCGATGGGCCGCCCGAACTGCTCGCGCACCTTGGCGTGTTCGGCCGCGGCGTGCAGCGCCCAGGCGGCGGTGCCGCAGGCGTCGGCGGCGAGCAGCACACCCGCCAGGTCGCGCACAAGGGTGCCGTCCACGTCGAGGACCCTGTCGCCGGGCACGACGGCGCCCGCCGCCGTGACCTCGGCGGTGGGCCGGGTCGGGTCACCGCTCTCGTGCGCCCGCACCGTGAGGCCGGTGGTCTCCGCGTCGACGGCGAACCACACCACGCCGTCGGCGCTCTCCGCCGCGAGCACGAGCAGGTCGGCGTCGGCACCGGCGAGGACGGGCGGCGCGGCCCCGTCGAGCACGAACCCGTCGGGTCCGGCGACGGCGCTGAGCCCGCCGGGGCCGAACGCGACGGCACCGATCCGCTCCCCTTCGGCGAGGGCGCGGGCCGGCTCGCGCCGCCCGGCCCCGCGCAGCACCTCGGCCGCGAGCACGCTGCCGAGGAAGGGTCCGGGCAGCGCCGCGCGGCCCGCCTCCTCCACGACGACCGCGAGGTCGAGCAGGGTCCCGCCCCCGCCGCCGTACGACTCGGGGAGGTGTACCCCGAGGAGGCCCTGCCCGGCGACGCCGTCCCAGTAGGAGGGGCGGCGGCCGGGCGCGGCCGGGGCGTCGAGCAGCTTGCGCACCTCGTCGGGCGGTACGGCGCGCGCGATCCAACCGCGCACGGCGTCCGCGAGTTCCCGCTGTTCCTGCGTGATGGCGATCCCCATGCGGCGCACGGTAGAACACGTTCCAGTAGACCGGAAGACCAAATCTGACACCGGGTCAGGAACTTGGGGAATCACTGTTCATCGAGCGGTGACGTAATGAAGAGGTAAAGGATTCCGCTCGTACGACGACCGTCGGAATAGTCGCCCCAGCCGACCGGTTCGACATACACACAACCTGCCCGCAGACCGTCCGCGGACGGCCGCGCACCGAGCGCGGACAGCCCGCACACCGACCGCACAGCGCGCGCCCCGACCCCGGCGGCGCGCGTTCGCCGTCCCAAGCGTCACGTCTCAGTACGTGGACCGAGACCGCCTTCCGGAGGCCTTCCTTCATGTCCCAGCCGACGACTCAAGCCCGCCCGTCAGGCGGCGTCGTCCCCGTCCTCGCCTTCGCCGGCATCACCGTGGCGGTCATGCAGACGCTGCTCGTGCCGGTGATCAAGGACCTGCCCGAGCTGCTGACCACCGCTCCCTCCAACGCCACCTGGGTCATGACGTCGACGCTGCTCGCCGGCGCCGTGTCGACCCCCATCATGGGCCGCCTCGGCGACCTGGCCGGCAAGCGCCGGATGCTGCTCATGAGCCTCGCCATCATGGTGGTCGGCTCCCTGATCTGCGGGTTCACCGACAACCTGCTCGTCATGATCGTGGGCCGCGCGCTCCAGGGCTTCGCGATGGGCGCCATCCCGCTCGGCATCGGCCTGATGCGGGACATGCTGCCGCGCGAGAAGCTCGGCTCCGCGATGGCCCTGATGTCCTCCTCCATCGGCGTCGGCGGCGGACTCGCCCTGCCGGCCGCCGCGCTCGTCGCCCAGCACGCGAACTGGCACGCGCTGTTCTTCGGCGCCGCGGGACTCGGCGTCGTCGCGATGGTCCTCACCCTCGTCTTCGTCCCGGAGAGCCCGCTGCGCGCGCAGGGCACCTTCGACGTCGCGGGCGCCCTCGGCCTCTCCGCGGGCCTGGTCCTCTTCCTGCTGCCCATCACCAAGGGCAGTGACTGGGGCTGGAGTTCGGGCACGACGCTCGGTCTGTTCGCGGCGGCGCTCGTGGTCCTGCTCGCCTGGGGCGCGATGGAGCTGCGCCTGAAGGCCCCGCTGGTCGACCTGCGCACGACGGCCCGCCGTGAGGTCCTGCTCACGAACCTCGCCTCGATCATGGTCGGCGTCGCCTTCTACGCGATCTCCCTGGTCCTGCCCCAGCTGCTCCAGCTCCCGAAGGGGACGGGCTACGGCCTCGGCCAGTCGATGGTCGTCGCGGGCCTGTGCGTGGCGCCGCTCGGCCTGACGATGATGCTGACGGCGCCGGTCTACGCCCGCCTGTCCGCGAAGTTCGGCCCGAAGGTCACCCTGCTCCTCGGCCTGCTGATCATCGCGATCGGCTACGGCGCGGGCCTCGGCCTCATGAGCGCCGCCTGGCAGACCATCATCATCTCGGTCCTGGTCGGCGCGGGCATCGGCCTCGCCTACTCCTCGCTGCCGGCCCTGATCATCGGCGCGGTGGACGCCTCCGAGACCGGCGCGGCCAACGGCCTCAACACACTGATGCGTTCCATCGGAACGTCGGTGTCCTCCGCCGTCATCGGCATGGTCCTGGCCAACACGGCGGACAACGTGCACGGCGTCGCCGTCCCGACCATGGACGGCTTCCACATCTCCTTCCTCATCGCCACGGCCGCCGTCGCGGTCGGCGTACTGCTGGCCTTCGGGCTGCCGGGCCGCCGGAAGCCGACGGTGCAGCTGCGCGCGAGCAGCGAGGAGGACGCGGTCCTGGAGCGCGTCGAAGAGGCCCTGGCCGCCCGGTTCCACGGCCGGGTCCTCGACCCGGCGGGGCTGCCGGTGCCGCGCGCCAAGGTCACCCTGATCGACCGCCGCGGCCGCCAGGCGGGCGCGGCCCTCACCGACGTCGAGGGGCAGTACGCCCTCGACGTCCCGGCGGGCGGCTCGTACGTGCTCGCGACCACGGCCTCCGGCCACGCCCCGCGCGCGTCGGCCGCCACGCACCACGGCGAGAACCGTCCGGTGCGCGTGGACCTGGCGCTGGAGGCGCCGGCGGAGGCGGTCCGGTAGCGGCGGGGGGGGGCAGGGGCTGCGGGCAGCCTCGCCGAGGGGACGCGGAGCGCGGGAGCGCGACGCGTCCCCTCGGCTTTTGTGACGCCTGCCCTCCGCTTTTATGCGGTACTGCGGGCGCCGCACCGCCAGTACGCTCGCCCCTCATGAGCTGGCTACCCGCGGACTTCGTCCACCCCGTCCACGTCCCCGTACCGGGGACCGCCCTCCATCTGCGGCCGATCCGCGAGGCGGACACCGCGATCGACTACCCCGCCGTGATGGGCTCCCGCGAACGGCTGTGGGAGATCTTCGGCCCGGCCTGGGGCTGGCCCGCCGAGACCATGACGTACGAGGCGGACCGCGTCGACCTGCTGCGGCACGAGAAGGAGATCGCGGCCCACCAGTCGTTCAACTACGCCCTGTTGAACGAGGACGAGACCGCGCTCCTCGGCTGCGTCTACATCGACCCGCCCGAGCGCACCGGCGCCGACGGGGAGATCTCCTGGTGGGTGGTGGACGAGCTGGCGGGCGGCGCGGACGAGCGCGCGCTCGACGTGCTGGTCCCCGAGTGGATCGCCGCCGACTGGCCGTTCCGGCAGCCCCGCCTCATCGGCCGCGACCTCACCTGGCAGGAGTGGCTGGCGCTGCCCGAGGCCCCGCAGGACTGACGCCCTACGCGTCGAACCTCGCCTCCACGCCCAGGAGTTCGGACACGTCCGAGCCCGCCGCCAGCTCCCGCGGCTCGGCGCCGCGCCGGAACAGCCGGGCCGGGTGGGCGCCCTCCACGGAGGCGCGCTCCCCCGCCACCCGCAGCCACGAGCCCTCCCGCAGACCGAGGACCGGGACGTCGTTCTCCTCCAGGAACTCCGTGAGGCGCTGCTCGCGAGTCTCGCCCTTGTGCGTGGAGGACGGGTCCGGGTCCAGGTAGTGCGGGTTGATCTGGAACGGGACGAGGCCGAGCGTCTCGAAGGACGGCGGCTGCACGATGGGCATGTCGTTGGTCGTACGGAGGGTGGGCGCGGCCATGTTGGTGCCGGCGCTCGCACCCATGTACGGCAGGCCCGCGCGGACCGCCTTCGCCACGGCGTCCCGGAGCCCGGTGCGGTACAGCGCGCCCAGCAGCCGGAACGAGTTGCCGCCGCCGATGAACACCGCGTCGGCCGCGGCCAGTTGGGCCAGCGGGTCGCCGCCCTCGTGCACGCCGCGCACCTCGATCCCCGAGCCCTCCAGCGCGCCGCGCACCTTCGCCGTGTACGCGTCGTGGTCGGCCAGCGCGTACGGCACGAACGCGAGCCGGGCCCCCGCCGGCAGGAAACCGGTGACGGTGTCCAGCGCGTGCTCCAGGTAACCCTGGCCGTGCTGGGTGGAGTTGGAGAGCAGCAGAAGGTTCACGACGGGGTCGCTCCGATCGACGTAATCAACAGGCTGTGCACAAAGGTCAGTTGGCGGCGCCGCGGGTGCGGCGCGCAGGCTGCGGCGGGTGCGTCAGGCGCTGCTCCAGGAGGCGGGCCGCCTTGCGCAGGACGTCGATGCGGTCGCCCGGCCCGTCGGGGAAGCGCTCCTTCGCCGCGCCGAGGCTGAGGCTCCCGTAGGGCTCGCGGCCGAGGAAGACGGGCACGGCGAGCGTGCCGATCCCGGCGTCGTACTCGCCGACCGTCCACGCGTAGCCCTGGGCGCGGACCTTGAGGAACTCCCGCTCCAGCTCGTCCGCGTCGGTCACCGTGCGCTCGGTGAAGCGGGCCATGGGACGGCCCCGGAAGAGCCGGTGGCGCTGGTCGTCGGGGAGGAACGCGTAGTACGACTTGCTCGTCGCGCCCGCGTGCGCCGGATACAGCTCGCCCACCAACGGGTAGTAGCGCAGCGGCCCTTCCTCACCCTCGACGGCCGCGACGCAGCGCATGTGGAAGCTGTCGGGCAGACAGAACAGGACCGTGTCACCGGTCGCCGCCCGCAGTTCTTCGAGGACCGGCCCGGCAAGCAGTTCCAGGGAGCCCGAGCGCTCCCACAGCCTGCCGAGCCTGAGCACCGCGGGCCCGATCCGGTAGCGCCGCGTCACCGGATCCGAGACCAGGAAGCCGCGCCCGGCCAGCGTCGAGAGCAGTCGCTGCGCGACCGAGGTGTCCCAGCCGAACTCGGCGGCGACCTCCGTCACGCCCCAGTCCGGCCGCGTCCGCTCGAACGCGAGCAGTACGAGGAGGGCCCGGTCGACGGTTTGCAGGGCGCCGGCCGGGGTCTTGCGGTCGAGCGGGATCTCCGGCACGCCATCTCACCATCCAGACCTGTATTGCAAATAACGGGAAATGCTTGCCGACAACGCTATCCGATCCCGAATCTGCTGTCAGTACCGGTGGAAACAGCGACCGGGCACAGCGCAGCGAGAGGGACCCCGCATGTTGAAGTACGTCCTCGATGTCGTCGATCTGCTGGACGACCCCGACGCCGACGGCAAGCGCGCCGTCGCGTATCTCGACTCGGTCGCGGGCGCGGAGGGCTCCGGCGCCGAGGTGACCACGGTGGAGGGCGAGCGCGGCTCGACCGACTTCGTGCTCGTCCGGATCCCCGGCGCCAAGGGCCGCGGCCGCGGCGGCAGCGCCCGCACGCTCGGCGTCGTCGGCCGCCTCGGCGGGGTCGGTGCCCGGCCCGAGATGACCGGCCTGGTCTCCGACGCGGACGGCGCCGCCGCCGCGCTCGCCACCGCCGCGAAGCTCCTCGACATGCGCCGCCGCGGCGACGTGCTGGACGGCGATGTCGTCGTCGCCACGCACGTCTGCCCGGACGCCCCGACCGCGCCGCACGACCCGGTGCCGTTCATGGACTCCCCGGTCGACATCGCGACGATGAACCGGCACGAGGTGACCGAGGACATGGAGGCCGTGCTCTCCATCGACACCACCAAGGGCAACCGCGTCATCAACCACAAGGGCCTCGCCCTGTCCCCCACCGTCAAGGAGGGGTGGGTGCTGCGGGTGAGCGAGGAGCTGGGCGAGCTGCTCGCCGTCGTCACCGGTGAGCCGTTGGTCACTTACCCCGTGACCACGCAGGACATCACGCCGTACGGTAACGGGGCACATCACATCAATTCGATCCTTCAGCCGGCCACGGCGACCGCCGCCCCGGTCGTCGGCCTCGCGGTCACCTCGGCCTCGGCGGTCCCCGGCTGCCAGACCGGCGCCAGCCACGAGACGGACATCGCGGCCGCGGCCCGGTTCGCCGTCGAGACCGCGAAGGCGTTCGGCGGCGGGCGCCTCGACTTCCACGACGCCGAGGAGTTCGACGCCCTCGTGAGCCGCTACGGCTCCCTCGCCCACCTTCAGACCCTCGGCAATGCACCCACGGAGTCGTAAGCCATGGCCACCACCAAGAAGAGCGTGGGCAGCGACGACTACGCGCTGTCCAGAGTCCCCAAGGACAAGCGGCTCGGCTTCTGGACGATGCTGCTCCAGTGGCTCGCCCAGTCCGGCTCCATCTCGCAGTTCACGCTCGGCGCCACCATCGGCGTCGGGATGACCTTCGGCGACGCGTTCTGGGCGTTCACGCTCGGCGCGGTGATCCTCGAAGTCGTCATCTTCCTGATCGGCATGGCGGGCATGCGCGAGGGCCTCGCGACGCCGCTGCTGACCCGCTGGGTCGGCTTCGGGCGCAACGGCTCGGCGCTGGTCAGCTTCATCATCGCGGTCAGCCTCGTCGGCTGGTTCGGCGTGCAGAACACGATCTTCGGCGACAGCGTCTCGTCGCTGGTCGGCGGCCCGTCGTGGCTGTGGTGCATCGTCGCGGGCCTGGCCATCACGGTTCTGGTGATCTTCGGCTTCCGCTACATGGCGATCTTCGCGAAGATCGTGACGCCCCTCTTCTTCGCGATGGTCGCCTGGTCGGTGATCGACGCCCTCGGCGACCACTCCATCGGCGACCTCATCAGCTCCCCGCCGCCCGGCCAGGCCATCCCGCTCTCGGTCGCCGCGACCGCCATCGCGGGCGGCTACATGACCGGCGCGATCGTGGCCCCGGAGATGACCCGCTACAACAGGAAGGGGTCGCACGTCTTCCTTCAGACGGCGTCCTCGATGATCCTCTCCGAGTACATCGTCGGCCTGACCGGCGTGCTCCTCGGGCACATGGTCAAGAGCGACCAGGTCTCGCAGATCGTGCTCTCCACGTCCGGCGTCTTCGGCGTCCTCGTCGTCCTGATGTCGACCGCGAAGATCAACGACTGGAACCTGTACGGCTCCTCGCTCGGCGTCGTCAACTTCTTCCAGGTCGTCTTCAAGAAGCGCCTGCACCGCGGCGCCGTCACCATCGCCCTCGGCGTCGCCGGCACCGCCCTCTCGGCGGTCGGCATCATGACCCACTTCACCGAGTTCCTGTCGGTGCTCGGCGTGGCCATCCCGCCCATCGGCGGCATCGTCGTCGCCGAGTACTGGGTGGTCCGCAAGATGCGCAGGCCGCTCGACGAGACCCGGGAGGCGGGCACCCTCCCCGCCACCTCCCCGACCTGGGTCCCCCTGTCCCTCGTGATCTGGGCCGCCGCCTTCTGCGTCGGCAAGTTCTACGACGGCGGCATCCCGGCCCTGAACTCCCTGGCCACCGCGTTCGTCCTCTACACCGTGCTCGGGCTGCTCGGCTGGATCAGGACGTACGGCACCACCACCCTGGCCGACGACGAGGACACCCGCCCCGCCGCGACCGAACAGACCCCCGTAGGAGCGGCATGACCACCCTTGCTTCTGAAGACTCCCAGCGCGAAGTGGTCGAACTCTGCGCCGAGTTGATCCGCTTCGACACCTCCAACCCGACGAGCGACGAGCGGGCCTGCGCCGACTGGGTCGTGGCCCGCCTCACCGAGGCCGGCATCGACTCCGAGCTCGTGGAGAGCGCACCCGGCCGCGCGAGCGTCATCGCCCGCATCGAGGGCACGGACCGCACCCGCGGCGCGCTCCTGGTCCACGGCCACCTCGACGTCGTCCCGGCGGACGCCGCCGAGTGGCAGGTCCCGCCCTTCTCCGGCGAGATCCGCGACGGCTACCTCTGGGGTCGCGGCGCCATCGACATGAAGGACACGGTGGCCGTCATGCTGGCCACCGCCCGCCACTTCGCGCGCACGGGCACCAAGCCCTCCCGCGACCTGGTCCTCGCGTTCCTCGCCGACGAGGAGGCGGGCGGCAAGTTCGGCGCGCACTGGCTGGTCGAGCACCGCCCCGACCTCTTCGAGGGCGTCACCGAGGCGATCGGCGAGGGCGGCGGATTCTCGTACGCCCTCGACGACACCCGGCGCCTCTACCCGATCGAGAACGCCCAGCGCGGCATGGCCTGGATGGAGCTGACGGCGAACGGGCGCGCGGGCCACGGCTCGTCGCCCAACGACGAGAACGCGGTCACCGACCTCGCCGAGTCCCTGACCCGCATCGGCCGCCACACGTTCCCGGTCCGTCTCATCGAGCCCGTACGGGCCCTGCTCCAGGAGGCCGCCGACCTCCAGGGCGTGGACATCGACTTCGAGGCCGAGGACCTGGACGCGGAGCTGGCCAAGCTCGGCCACGTCGCGGACTTCATGCAGGTGGTGCTCCGCAACTCCGCGAACCCCACCATGTTCAAGGCCGGCTACCAGACCAACGTGATCCCCGGAAAGGCCACGGCCCGCGTCGACGGCCGCTTCCTCCCCGGCCACGAGCAGGAGCTGATCGACGCGATCGACGGACTGCTCCTGCCCTCCGTCTCCCGGGAGTGGGTCAACCACGACATCGCGATGGAGACGACGTTCGACGGTCCGCTGGTGGACGCCATGTGCGACGCGGTGCGCGCCGAGGACCCGGACGGCCACCCGGTCCCGTACTGCAACCCCGGCGGCACCGACGCCAAGGCGTTCACCAAGCTCGGCATCCGCTGCTTCGGCTTCAAGGGCCTGAAGCTGCCCGCCGACCTGGACTACGGGCGGCTGTTCCACGGCGTGGACGAGCGGGTGCCGCTGGAGGGGCTCCGCTTCGGCGTGCGGGTCATGACCCGGCTCTGGCAGGGCTGCTGAACGGCTCCGCCGTCGAGGACTGTGACGTGTGATGACAGCGGGAGCGTCATCACACGTCACAGTCCGCCCCACCCCCGGGCCGGGCCGCCGTACGCGTAGGGCAGAGTGAGCGGCATGAGCATCACAAGCCGCAGCCACACCCCCGCCCCGGACGTCCTCGCCGCCTTCGAGGCGGCCAAGGGATTCATGCCGCGCGGTGAGGGTCTCGCGCTGTACGCCGCCGCCGTCGAGGCGGCGGCGCTCGGCCTGCCCCTGCTGGAGGTCGGCACGTACTGCGGGCGCTCCACGATCCTGCTCGCCGACGCGGCGCGCGCGGCCGGGGTCACGGCGCTCACCGTCGACCACCACCGGGGCAGCGAGGAGCAGCAGCCGGGCTGGGACTTCCACGACCCGGAGACGGTCGACCCCGTGGTCGGGCTGATGGACACCCTCCCCACCTTCCGGCGCACGCTGCACGCGGCGGGCCTGGAGGACCACGTGGTCGCGCTCGTCGGAAAGTCGCCGAAGGTCGCGAAGGCCTGGGGCGGCCCGCTCGGCCTGGTCTTCATCGACGGCGGGCACACCGACGAGCACGCCACCGCCGACTACGAGGGCTGGGCCCCGCACGTCGCCGAGGGCGGCTACCTCCTCATCCACGACGTCTTCCCGGTGAAGCACGACGAGTGGACGGGGCAGGCGCCGTACCGCGTGTACCAGCGGGCACTCGCGTCCGGGGCGTTCACCGAGGTCTCCGAGTGCGACTCGCTGCGCGTCCTGCGTCGAAGTGGCGCAGGTGTCTGAGCGCGCGGTTAAGGTCGGAACGTGTCGTATGTAGGTCCGGAACCCGATGGCTTCGATCCCGATGGGTGGGACGGCCGGGGCGGGGCGCCAAGCCGCCGCTTCGGCGGGCGTCCCGTGCTCGTCACCTTCGCCGCGCTGGTGCCGACGGCGCTCGCGGCGTGGCTGGTGTGGCAGGTCGTGAGCGGCCCCGCGGACAGCGAGCCGCCGAAGGTGCTGCCCGCGCCCGGCCAGTCCTCGACCGCCTCGCCCTCGCAGGACGCGAAGGCGTCGAGCCCGGCGCCCTCGAAGTCCGAGGCGTCGAAGTCCGCGCGGGAGTCCGCCTCGCCCTCGAAGTCGAAGGCCGCCAAGGCGCCCGCGAAGCCCGCAGGCGGCTCGGGCCCCCTCAAGGGCAAGGTCGTCGTCATCGACCCCGGCCACAACCCGGGCAACTTCCAGCACGCCACCGAGATCAACCGGTCGGTGAACGTGGGCAACGGCAAGAAGGAGTGCGACACCACGGGGACGTCGACGAACGCGGGCTACACCGAGGCCCGGTTCACGCTGGACGTGGCGAAGCGCATGCGGGCCGTCCTCGAACAGCAGGGCGCGACCGTCCGGTTGACCCAGAACGGCGACCGTTCCTGGGGCCCCTGCGTCGACGAGCGCGCACACATCGGCAACACCGCGAAGGCCGACGCCGTCGTCTCCGTGCACGCGGACGGCTCGGGCGAGGGCAACCGGGGCTTCCATGTGATCCTTCCCGCATCCGTGCACGCCGGAGCCGCCGACACCACCCCGATCGTGAAGCCCTCGCGCGACCTCGGCGAGCGGATCGCGGGCAATTATCTGAAGGCCACGGGCCAGGCCCCCTCGAACTACATCGGCGGCGGCACGGGCCTCGACACCCGCAGTGACCTGGGAGGACTCAACCTTTCCAGGGTTCCGAAGGTCTTCATCGAGTGTGGCAACATGCGGGACTCGCAGGACTCCGAGCGACTGACCTCGGGCGCCTGGCGGCAGAAGGCGGCGCAGGGCATCTCTGAGGGAATCGTGAGTTTCCTCGGCGGGTAACCGTCACCCTGTGGATCTCGGCAGACACTCCCCGGACCCGGGCGATAGGGTCCTTCGTACGATGTGGGGCCACCCCTGCGCGGTTGCGCCGCCTCCCACCCGATGACCAGACGACTGACGACTGACTAAGGACTTGCAGTGAATATCCGCTCCCTCACTCGAGGCGACGGCGTGGTGATCGGAGCAGCGGTATTGCTGTTGATCGCCTCGTTCCTCGATATCTACTCCGTCGACGGAGCACCCGACAGCTTCGAGTTCCCGAACTCCTGGGAGAGCGGCCCGGTTCTCATGAGCGTGGTGCTCGCGGGCATCATCGGCGCGGTGCTCATTGTGGTCAGCCGCGGTATGCCGCAGCCCCGCAAGGTCGCGGGGATCGACCTCGGCCAATTCGGTATCGCGGCCACGGTGCTCGCGGCGTGGGCGGCGCTCGGCAACGTCTTCGACCCGTCGGGCGGCTCCAACAACGTCCAGACCGGCCTCAGCAACGGCAGCTCCGACGGCCCGACCGCCGGCATCGGCCTCATCCTCGCCCTCGTCGCCACGCTGGTCATGGCCGCCGCCGCGATCGCGACGCCGCTGGTCCCGGCTCTCAAGGGCGCCCTCCTCGGTGCCCCGCGCCCGCAGCAGCCGCAGCCCTACGGCGGCCAGCCGCAGCAGGGTTACGGCTACCCCGGCGCCCAGCAGCAGCCCGGTGGCCCCGGCCAGCAGCAGCCCTACGGCGCGCAGCAGCCGGGCCCGGGTCAGCAGCAGCCGTACGGCGGTCAGCCGCAGCAGCAGGGCGCCCCGGCGCCGCAGGCCGCCGCGCAGCCGCCGGCCGCGGACTTCTCGCCGTTCTGGTTCGCCGTGCCGGTGCCGCGCCCGCTCTTCGCGGAGGACGGCTCGCAGGCGCAGATCGCGGAACTGGCGCCCGGCACCTGGTACTTGGCGGTCGAGCAGCGGGGTACCGGCCTCGTCGCCCAGACCCAGGACGGCCGCCGCGGCGTGCTCCAGGACACCTCGGGGATCCAGCGCGGCTGACCTGATTCGCCGTACGGGGATCAAAGCAGTTCAAGGCCCCTCGCCCGTCTTCCGGGCGAGGGGCCTTTCGCGTACAGTCGCGCACCGGAAGCTGAACTGACGGGTCATCAGTTACGGGTCATCGAACATGGGGGCGCGCATGCGGCTCGGAATCGCACTCGGCTACTGGGGTCGCGGACCGAACCCCGATCACCTGCAACTCGTGCGCGAAGCCGAGGAGTTGGGATACGACTCGGTGTGGACGGCGGAGTCCTGGGGCAGCGACGCGTTCACCCCGCTCACCTGGTTCGCCGCGCACACCTCGCGGATCCGGCTCGGCACGGCGATCGCGCAGATGGCCGCCCGCTCCCCCACCACGACCGCGATGCACGCGCTCACCCTGGACCACCTCTCGGGCGGCCGGATGATGCTGGGCATGGGGCTCTCCGGGCCGCAGGTCGTGGAGGGCTGGTACGGGCGCCCGTTCCCCCGCTCCCCGCTCACGGCCACCCGCGAGTACGTGGACGTCGTACGGCAGGTGCTGCGGCGCGAGGGGCCCGTCGAGGTCGACGGGCGCTTCCACTCGCACCCGTACCGGGGCGAGGACGGCACCGGGCTCGGCAAGGCCCTGAAGCCGATCACGCACCCGCTCCGCGCCGACCTGCCGATCCTGCTCGGCGCCGAGGGCCCAAAGAACATCGCGCAGACCACGCGGATCGCGGACGGCTGGCTGCCGCTGTACTGGTCGCCGACGCGCACCGACGTGTACGAGGCGTCGCTGACCGACCTCCCGGAAGGCTTCACCATCGCGCCCATGGCCCGCGCGAAGGTCTGCGACGACGTCGCCGAAGGGCTGCTCCCGGTGAAGGCGATGCTCGGCTTCTACATCGGCGGCATGGGGCACACGACCCGAAACTTCCACGCCGATCTCATGGCGCGCATGGGGTACGAGGTCGAGGCCCGGCACATCCAGGACCTGTTCGCCGAGGGGCGCAGAGAAGAGGCCGTCCTTGCCGTGCCGGACGCGTTCGCCGACGAGATCTCGCTCGTGGGACCGCGCGAACGGATCGCGGAGCGCCTGGAGTCGTGGCGCAAGGGCCCGGTGACGGACCTGCTGGTCCTGTCCCCGGACCCGCACACGATGCGCGTCCTCGCGGAGCTGAACTCCTAGGAGTTCTTGGCGAGTTGCGAGGCCGAGGGGACCTTGTTCGTCACCTCGGCGCCCGCGCTCTTGCCCGCGTCCTTGACGCCGTTGATGACGTCGTCGAAGGAGGAGGTCACGTCGCCGAGGCCCTCACCCTTGCGCAGCTTGGTCGACAGGCCCTTCAGCGAGGCGATGCCGGCCGACAGCGGCCCGACCGCCTTCGAGAGCGTCGGGTCGCCCTCGGCGTTCTTCGTCGCGGCCTTCAGCCGGTTGTACGTGAACGCGCCCGCGAGGCCCGCCTTGATGAGCGCGAACTTCCGGCCGTCCGCACCGGCCTTGAACTTGCCCGCGCGGTACGGCTTCACGATCCACTGGTACGTGGCCCCCGCCGCGAGCCCCGCGTTCGCCGCGAACCGGGTCTTGGCGAACTTCTGCTTCTCGGCCTTCGTGGTGGCGCTCGCCGACGCCTTGGTCGTGGACGCCGAGTCGCTGTCGGAGCCGCACGCGGTCGCGCCCGCGAGCAGCGCGCCGCACAGCAGCAGGGCCGTGAGCATGCGTCGTACGGGAAGAGAGGAACGGGTTACCACCGACTGCCTCCGTGTCTCGAGTGGCACTCGTGGCAGCGTCACCCGGCTGCTGCGCATGCGCCACTTGAGGAAGCCCGTACGGGTTTCGCCGGGGCCACAGCGGCAACCCGGAAGAACATGTCTGCGAATCGGCATTACCGAGGGACCAACGAGGCAGCCCGCGTCGTGATGATCGTGGCCGATGTACTCGCCGTGATCCTCGGACTGTGGATCCTGATGTACCTACTGGACGCCAACCGCGGCAACGACCTGGTCCAGGTCGTCCACGACGCGTCCGCGTGGCTGGCCGGCTGGTCCCACGACCTGTTCACCTTCGATGCGGCCTGGGCCCGCGTCGTCGCCGGCTACGGCCTCGCGGCCGTGGTCTACCTCTTCGTCGGCCACGCGGTGGCCAACCGGCTGCGGCGCTACTAGCAGCAGTCCGGTTCGACGCCCGTCGGGAGCAGTTGGCCGCCGAACACCGAGCAGGTGGCCTCGTCCCCGCCGAGGGCCGCCACCGCGAGCAGCACGGAGCCCGCGGTCCACGTCGTCAGCTCCTCCGGCCAGATCGCCTTGTCGTCGAACACGTAACCCGTCCAGTACAGGCCGGTCCTCGGGTCCCGCAGGTGCTGGATGTCCTGGAGGATCTCGAGCGCCCAGTCGGACTCGCCCATCGCCCAGAGCGCGAGGGCGAGTTCGGCACTCTCGCCGCCCGTCACCCAGGGGTTGGGGTCCACGCAGCGCACGCCGAGGCCGGGGACGACGAAGGTGTCCCAGGACTCCTGGATGCGCGCCTTCGCCTCGGCCCCGCGCAGGGCGCCGCCGAGGACCGGGTAGTACCAATCCATCGAGTAGCGGTTCTTGTCGAGGAACCGCTCCGGGTGGCTGCGGATGGCGTGCCCGAGCGCGCCGAGCGCCAACTCCCAGTCGGGTTGCGGCTCTTCGCGCTGGTCCGCGATGGCGAGCGCGCAGCGCAGGGCGTGATGGATGGACGAACTGCCCGTCAGGAGCGCGTCGTCGACGGGCGTGCCGTCCTCCTCGCGCTTCCAGCCGATCTGGCCGCCGGGCTGCTGGAGGCGGAGCACGAACTCCGTCGCCGCGCACACGGCGGGCCACATGCGGTCGAGGAAGGTGTCGTCACCGGTGGAGAGGTAGTGGTGCCAGACGCCGACGGCGATGTACGCGACGAAGTTGGACTCGCGGCCGCGGTCCGTCACGTCGTCCGGGTCGCCGTCGCGGTAGGCGGCGCACCAGGAGCCGTCCTCGCCCTGGTGGCGGGCCAGCCACTCGTAGGCCCGCTCGGCGGCCTCGTGCTCGCCAGCCACGTCGAGCGCCATGGCGGCCTCGGTGTGGTCCCACGGGTCGAGGTGGTGCCCGCGGAACCACGGTATGGCCCCGTCGGCGCGCTGCACCGCGAGTATCCCGGCGACGGTCTGCGCGGCCTGATCTGCCGTCAGCACGCCGGGCAGTACGAGGAGTTCGGTCCGCTCCGGGCTGCTCACTCAGCGGCCCCGTCGGCCTTCGGCAGGTGCGGCTTCGTGGCGTACGCGACGAAGCTCTTGCCGACGACGGGGTTGAGGAGTCCTTCGGCAACCCGGGTCAGCGCGGGCTTCTTCATGATGTCCCAGACCAGGAGCTTGTGGTACGCCTTCACCGGCAGCGCCTTGTCGTTGTCGACACCGAAGGCGCACTTGAGCCACCAGTACGGGGCGTGCAGGGCGTGCGCGTGGTGCGTGCCGTACGGCTTGAGGCCCGCCTCGCGCATCTTGCCGAGGAGCTCGTCGGCCTTGTAGATGCGGATGTGACCGCCCTCGACCTCGTGGTACTCGTCGGAGAGCGCCCAGCACACCTTCTCGGGGCCGTAGCGCGGCACGGTGACCGCGATCCGGCCGCCCGGCTTCAGGACCCGCACCATCTCGGCGAGCACCCCCTTGTCGTCGGGGATGTGCTCCATCACCTCGCTGATGATGACGACGTCGAACGACTCGTCGGGGAAGGGAAGTTGGAGCGCGTCACCCTCCATGGCGGTCGCGGTGGCGCCCGCGGGGGCCTCGCCCGCCTCCTCCATCGCGGCGAACCACTTGGCGACCTCGGCGATCTCCTCGGTGTTCTGGTCGAGGGCGACGACCTGCGCCCCGCGCCGGTAGCACTCGAACGCGTGCCGTCCGGCCCCGCACCCGAGATCGAGGACGCGGTCGCCCGCGGCGAGCGGGAAACGGGTGAAGTCGACGGTCAGCACGTGGCCCTGCTTTCCTGGGGGGTTTCGGTGACAGCGGTGGTGCTCGCGGGGCGGGCCGGCCGGGGTGCGGCCCCCATCGCCTCGCGGTAGAGCTCGGCGGTGCCCTGCGCGGCGCGGGCCCACGTGAAGCGTTCCAGGACGCGGGCGCGGCCCTCGGCGCCGAGCCGGGCGCGCAGCTCGCGGTCGCCGAGCAGCCGGCCGAGGGCGCCCGCGAGCGCTCCCGCGTCGCCGGTCGGCACGGACAGACAGGTCTCACCGTCGCGGCCCGCCACCTCGGGGATCGCGCCGCCGGTGGTGGCGACGAGCGGGGTGCCGGTGGCCATGGCCTCGGCGGCGGGCAGCGAGAACCCCTCGTACAGGGACGGCACGCAGGCGACCTGCGCCGAGCGCACGAGGTCGACGAGTTCCTGGTCAGTGATGCCCTTGACGAACTCGACGGCGCCTTCGAGCCCGTAGCGCGTGATGGCCTGCGCGACGGGGCCCTCCTCGGGCCGCTTGCCGACGACGACGAGGTGCGCGTCCGGCTGCTCGGCGCGCACCTTGGCGAGCGCCTCGACGAGGAAGACGAGACCCTTGAGCGGCACGTCGGCGCTGGAGGTCGTCACGATCCGGCCCGGCACCTCGGCCACGGCCGGGTCGGGCGAGAACAGGTCGGTGTCGGCGCCGATGTGCACCACGTTGATCCTGCCCGGACGTACGCCGAGGTGCTCGACAATCTCGTCGCGGGACGTGCCGGAGACGGTGACCACGGACGGCAGCCGGCGCGCGACCCGCTTCTGCATGCGCGTGAACGCGTACCAGCGGCGCTTGGACATCCGCTGCCGCCAGTTCTCGGCGGCGTCGATCTCCAGCTGCCGGTCCACGGTGATCGGGTGGTGGATGGTGGTGACGAGCGGGCCGCCGATGTCGCCCAACAGCCCGTAGCCGAGCGTCTGGTTGTCGTGCACGACGTCGAACTCGCCGCGTCTCGCGCGCAGATGACGGCGGGCGCGCAGCGAGAACGTCAGCGGCTCGGGAAAGCCGCCGGTCCACATGGTGCCGACCTCGAGGGCGTCGACCCAGTCGCGGTACTCGCCGCGCTTGGGTGTACGAAAGGGGTCGGGGCTGCGGTACAGGTCGAGGCTCGGCAACTCGGTGAGCGAGAGCCCCTCCAGGGCCGCACCGTCGACGGCCTCGTCGAGCACGGGGTACGGCTGGGAGCCGATGACCTCGACGCGATGCCCGAGCCGGACCAGCTCCCGCGAGAGGTGGCGGACGTACACGCCCTGACCACCGCAGAACGGGTTGCCTTTGTACGTGAGGAGAGCGATACGCAAGGACTCCGCGGTCACTCCAGGCCACCCTTCTTCCTGCTTGCCCGTGGACACTACGTGGGACGCTAATCTAGAACAAGTTTCAGACTTGATCGTTCAAGAGCATCGAATCTACCGGCTGGTAGCCGGGCCGTAAGGGGTGGATCAGGTGATTCACGCCACGGCCGGCCCCACGGGACACGGAAAGCCTTCTGATGACAGCTCCGGACGCGAGAACCACCACCCGCACGACCCCCGCGCTCACTGAGCGTCAGGAGGCAAGGCGCCGACGCATCCTGCACGCGAGCGCGCAGCTCGCGGCGCGCGGCGGCTTCGACGCGGTGCAGATGCGGGAGGTCGCCGAGTCGTCCCAGGTCGCGCTCGGCACGCTGTACCGCTACTTCCCGAGCAAGGTGCACCTCCTGGTGGCCACGATGCAGGACCAGCTCCAGCACATGCACACGACGGTCCGTAAGCGCCCGCCGTCCGGTGATTCCCAGGCCGAGCGGGTGGCCGAGACGCTGATGCGCGCCTTCCGCGCGCTACAACGGGAGCCGCATCTCGCGGACGCGATGGTGCGGGCGCTGACCTTCGCGGACCGCAGCGTGAGCCCGGAGGTCGACCAGGTCTCCCGGCAGACCACGGCGATCATCCTCGACGCGATGGAGCTCGACGGCCCGACCCCGGAGCAGCTCTCCGCGGTGCGGGTCATCGAGCACACCTGGCACTCCGCGCTGATCACCTGGCTGTCCGGCCGGGCGTCCATCGCCCAGGTAAAGATCGACATCGAGATGGTGTGCCGGCTGATCGACCTCACGGCACCGGCCGGCCCGCGCGCCGAAGACGTCCGATAGCCGACGGTGTCGTCCAGTTCCACCCATCCCCTACGGGGCACCCGCCGGTTGAACCGCTCACGCACCGAGGTACCCGAGGGGTCGGCCGGGGCGGCGGCTTGAGGGGGCAGACGTGACCCGCGTACTTCTCGTGCACGACTCCTGTCCGATGGGTTCGGCCCTCGCAGAACGACTCACCAGGGAACCGGACTTGGAAGTGGAGCACACGCCATGGTGCGGCGCGCCGGGCAGGGCGGGCGCCCTGCACCCGCAGATCTGCGTGGCCGACCTGGAGTGCGAGGAGGGGTACGGCGTTCCGCCGCTCGGCGAACTCCACTGCTCCCTCGTGGTGTTGGGAACGATCAGCAGGCCGGGGCTGCTGCGGCGGGCGATGGAGGCGCAGGCGCTCGGCTACGTGGACAGAACCGGCCCCGCGGAGCGGCTGCTGGCGGGCATCCGGCATGCCGCGCGCGGTGAACGGTTCGTCGACGACGCGCTCGGTTTCGGCTTCCTCAAGGCGTCCCAGAACCCGTTGACGCGCCGGGAGTCGAGCGTGCTGACGCTGGCCGCGGAGGGCGCACCGGTCTCCGAGACCGCCCGGCGGCTCCATCTGTCCAAGGGGACGGTCCGCAACTACATGGCCGCCATCACCCGCAAGATCGGCGCCCGCAACCGGATCGACGCGATACGCATCTCGCAGGGCGAGGGCTGGCTGTAGGAAGGTCGCCGGGCGCTTCCGGTTCAGGATGCGGTGGGCAGGCCGTCCCAGGTGCCGGTCAGGTCGCGGTAGAGCGGGGAGCGGTCGAACAGTTCCTCGTGACGGCCGCAGACGGTGCGCGGGCCGTCCATGACGAGGGTGCGCGCGGCCCGCCGTGCGGAGCTGACCCGGTGGGCGACGACGATCAGGGTGCCGCCGGGCCGGGCGGCGAAAGCCCGTTCCGCGCGGGCCTCCGCGGCCGGGTCGAGGTGGCAGGTGGCCTCGTCGAGCACGGCGAGCGGCGCGGGCGCAAGCCAGGCCCTGGCCAGCGCGATCAGCTGCCGCTCCCCCGCCGACAGGACCGCCGGGTCGACCCGCCCGTCCAGGCCGCCGAGCCGCTCCAGGAGCGGGCCGAGCCCGATCGCCTCGACGGCCGAGCGAAGCTCGTCGTCCGACGCCGGTCGTGGGCACAGGTAGTCGAGGTTGGCGCGCAGACCGCCGCTGAACACGTACGCCTCCTGCGGTATCAACACCTGGCACGGCATGTTGGGCGCGCGCAGACACCCCGGACACCCGCACCGTCCCCGATCCGGGCACGAGCAGTCCCGCCACGAGCCCGGCCAGGGTCGACTTCCCGAACCCGCTCGGGCCGACGACGGCCAGGTGGCCGCCCTGGGGGACGGCCAGGTCGAGTCCGTCGACGACGGGCTCGGCTCCGGGGCCGTAGGCGAAGGTGAGTGCGGAGATCTCCAGGGCGGGGGCGCTTTCGACGGGTGCCGTACGGGTGGGCGCCAACACCCTGGCGGGTTGGGGGAGTTCTGGTTCCGGCGGGTTCGTCAGGCGGCGCAGCACCACCACCAGGCGGGAGCCGCCCACGCCCAGGCCGTGGACCAGGTTGTGGAGGGCCGGGAGCAGGGACTGGGTGACGTACGCGATGGCGCCGACCAGGGCGCCGGGCGTCACTCCGTGCCCGAGGGTCCAGGGGGCCGTCGCCAGGAGGAGCAGCAGGGGGAGCCGGCCGCCGACCCCCAGGGCCAGGACGCGAACGACGGACCAGCGGGCCAGGCTGGTCGATGCCCGGCGGCCACGGTCGACGAGCGCGCCCGCGGCCCGCGCCGTGGGGTCCTCCGCGCCTGCCGCCGTGATGTCCCTGAGCCCGGCGCACACCGCGCCGAGCCGCGCCGCCACCGCCTCGTCGGCGGCGAGGAACTCCTCCTGCCTGCGGGCCAGCGGGCGCAGGGTCCCGAGGAACACGGCCACCCCCGCGGCCAGCGGCGGCGCGGCTCGGCGCGGTGTGCGCGGCGGCGATGGTGCGGGCCCCGCCGATGGCCTCGGTGAGCCGGGCCGCGATGTCACCCTGGGCGCGCAGATACGCGGCGACGCAGTCGGAGGAGGCCCGCGCGAAGGCGCGCAGCAGCAGCGCGAGCGCGGGCGCCCCGGCAAGGAACACGGCGGCGAGCCACGGGTCGGTGAGCCCGAGCGCGACGACGGCGCCGACCGGTGTGACGAGCGTGGCCAGCAGCGCCGCCACGCTCGCGGGCGCGGGACCGGCCTGCCCCGCGCCGCCGACCAGGCGGGCGACCAGATCCCCGACGGGCAGCCGTTCCGTGGCGCGCGGCCCCGCGGCCAGGGTGTGGAGTCCGGGGACCGGTCCCGTTCGCGTACGTCGACGATCCGGTCGGCGACGATGCGTGCCGCCTCCGCGGCCCGGTCGGCGAGGGCGCTCTCACCCGTGCCGCGGGCGAGGTGGTCGAGGACGAGGCCGACCCCGGCGAGCCCGCCGTGCAGATGTCCGGCGAGGCGCTGCCAGTTCTCCTTGAGCAGGGTCTCGACCAGGTCGAGGGCGCGTTGGCGGTGTCCCAGGCGGTCGAGGACGTACGCGACGCCGGCGATCCCGTCGTAGAGGCCGAGCGCGGCGCCGGGCGGGACGGGGTCGGTGTGGTCGAGCAGCCAGCGCTCGCCTGCCTCGTACGGTGCGGCGCCGGCCTCGTCGAGGGCGTACAGGACTCCGGCGGCGCCGTGCGCGAGGCCGAGGCCGCCGCCGATGGCGAACTGGGCGACGTCGCCGGGGAACAGCCGGTCGTCGCGGTCCGGGGTGGCCGCGACGAGGGAGTCGCGGCTGCGGGGCCAGTCGCCGGGGGCGGGGATGGAGGCCGCGCCCGAAGTGAAGGACGCGGCGCCCGGCTCGTACCCGCGGAGGATCTCGGCAACAGCCTCGCCGAGGAACTCCCGGGGCAGCGTGGGGAATTGGGCCGCGATGACGTCGGCGAGGTGCGCCGCCCTGCCGCGGTCGACAACGAAGAGGGTGGTCACCGGGAGGAACATGGCGATCCGCAGGCAGGCCAGCGCGTAGCGGTCGATGTCGGTGCCGGTGCGGTCCATCGGCGCCCAGAAGCCGGGGTGCGCGAGGAGCTGGCTGCCGCTCTCCTCGGCGGAGGTGGCGGCCTCGAAGTCGATGAGGGTGACGGACTCCTCGTCGGGGGCGACGAGGATGTTGAACATGCGAGGAAGCGGTGGTCGCCGACGGTGAACCAGTCGCGGACCTCGGGCGCGACCCCGAGCCCCGAGAGGCGTTCGAGGGCGGCCTTCTCGCGTTCCAGGCGGGCGACGGCGTCGGCGCCGTCGGAGGCGAGGCCCGCGTGCGGGCGGCCCTCCTTGAGGACGACGGCGCGGCCGTCGCGGGTGTCGGTGCCGCGGTAGACACCGCCGCCGTTGGAGAAGTGCAGCGCCTTCTCGAAGCGGTGCGGCAGGTCGGTGACGGTCGTGGCGTTGCGGGCGTCGAGGTGGGGTATCAGGAAGCCGGGGAGGGGTACCCAGGCGGGGACCTGGAAGGCGGGTTCGCGGTTGTCGGGGACGAGTCGGCCCTCGCCGTCCTCGATGGCGCTCACGAGGGTGCCGCGTTCGTTGACGACCATGCGGCGGGCGAACGCGCCGTACCGCACGTACAGCGGCCCTTCGCCCCATCGGAGGTCGGTGAGAATGTACGGCCCTTCGAGGCCGTGCAGCAGATCCCCGAGTTCCTCCAGAATGCGCCCACAGCTGTCTTCGTCCGCCGGATAGACGGTGGCGAATTTCCCGCTGATGTCCCGGCCGGCGTATTTCGTGTTCCGTAGGTGGAGCAGATGCGGGCCCGGCACGAATTTGAACGGAATACCACGCGGTACGCAGTAGTCCCACACGATTCCGGCGGTCTTCTCGGCGTGCGCGCGGGTGGCGGACGAGTGGATCTTCCAGCCCTGCCGGGGGCCCTGGCGCGGCTCGCCCCGTGCGTCCAGGGGCGTGAGATTCAGCCACTCACCATTGTTGTCGGCGCGCCACCCCTCGGGCACGGGCCGGCGGGCCGTCTCGTAGTCGGGAAGGCCCCGGCCTCCCCTTCGAGGCTCAGCCGGTCGGGCGTCTCGTAGAAATGCGGGTCGGCTAGCGCATAGACCTCGTACCGCTTGTCCATGACCTGCGCCCCTCCCCTGGCGAACCCGTGGGCGGCCTTTTCGCTGCCGCCAGACGAGATTTGCACGCCGCCGGGGAGGGGGACAGTGTCGGTTGTCACGAGAAAGCAGTGCGGAACTCACAGGAATCCTGGCGTCAGTCCTCCGGCGGGAAGACGACCTCTCCGGAGCCGAGGAGCGTGATGGTGATCGCCTCCACGGGGCAGCCCTCGGCGGCCGCGAGCACCTTCTCGTTCGCGTCCGCCTCCGCGTCCACGGGGTGCGACTGCCGGGCGGTGTCGAGCCGGAAGCCCTCCGGCGCGGCGTTCACGCACATCGCCGACCCGATGCACACGCTCCGGTCGACCTCCACATGCCAGCGGTCACCCATGCTCAGTTCGCCTCCGGCTCGTAGCCCGCGGGCAGATGGATCATCTTGTGCTCGAAGTACTCGCCGTACCCCTCGGGCCCGAACTCGCGGCCCAGGCCGGAGTTCTTGTAGCCGCCGAACGGCCCGAGCATGTCGAGGCTGAACGTGTTGACGCTGTACGTGCCCGTCCGCACCTGGCGCGCGATGTCGACGCCGTGCGCGGTGTCGGCGGTCCAGACGCTGCCGCTGAGGCCGTAGTCGGAGTCGTTGGCGATCTTCACGGCCTCGGTCTCGTCGCCGTACGGGAGCAGGCAGATGACCGGGCCGAAGATCTCCTCGCGGGCGATCCGCATCGAGTTGTCGACGTCGCCGAAGAGGGTCGGCTCGACGTACCAGCCCTGCTCGAAACCCTTCGGGACGCCGCCGCCGGTGAGGATCTTGGCGCCCTCGTCCTGGCCGATGCGGATGTAGTCGAGGGAGCGCTGCTGCTGGCGCCTGGCGACGAGCGGGCCGAGCTCGGTGGCCGGGTCAAGCGGGTCGCCGACCTTCAAGGACGAGGCCGCCGTGGCGAACGCGTCGGCGAACTCGTCGTAGCGCGAGCGCGGAACGAGGATGCGGGTCTGCGCCACGCACGCCTGCCCGTTGATCATCCAGGCGAAGGGGACGATGCCGGAGACGGCGGCCTGCGCGTCCGCGTCCTCCAGGATGACCGCCGCGGACTTGCCGCCGAGTTCGAGGGTGACGCGGGTGAGGTTGCGCGAGGCGACCTCCATGACGCGCTTGCCCGCGGCGACGGACCCGGTGAAGGAGACCTTGTCGACGCCGGGGTGCCCGACCAGGTACTCGCTGACCTCGCGGTCGGCGGGAAGGATGGAGAGCACGCCCTCCGGAAGCCCGGCCTCGGTGGCTATCTCGGCCAACAGATACGCGTCGAGCGGCGTCTCCGGCGAGGTCTTCAGAATCACCGGGTTGCCGGCGAGCAGCGCGGGCGCGAGCTTCGCGGCGGCGGTGAACTGCGGGACGTTCCACGGGACGACGGCCGCGACGACACCGACGGGCTCACGCCGGACGAGGAGCTTGCCGAGGGCGCCGTCGCGCGTCTCCTCGTACGTGAAGCCCCGGGCGACGTTGATCGCGGAGTCCCAGACCATCATCGCGGCGAGTGCCTGCACCATGACGCCCGAGGTGTAGGGGGTGCCGTTCTCGCTGCTGATGACGCGGGCGATCTCCTCGTGCCGGACCGCGAACGCGTCCTTGATCTTCGTGATGACCTCGATGCGCTCGTCGAGGCTCATCCGCGGCCAGGGACCGTCCTCGAAGGCGCGGCGGGCGACGGCGACGGCCCGGTCGACATCGGCGGGCGCGGCGTGCGGCACCCGGCCGAAGACCTCGCCGGTGTGCGGCGAGACGACCTCGATGACGTCCTTGCCGAGCGGGTCGGTCAACTCCCCGCCGATGAACAGTTGTCCGTGTTCCACGAGCTCGGTCATGGCTGGCATCCTCACGCACGACATTTCTGACGGTGTTTCAGAACTGATACCAGTTCTAGTTGCGATCCGGAAGGGCGGTGTGCCCCTGAAGACCGCGCTGAAGGTCGTGCGCTCAGGCGACCATTGAAACAAGTTCTACAAGTTCCCGTACAGTGGCCGCAGTTCGGGTACGGCAGTTCGGCTGGAGCGGCGGAAGGCGACCGATGACAGAGGCGACGCAGGTGACCGACCACAGCGGGGGCGTGCACAGCATGCGCGTGCCGATCCCCGACAACCCGCTCGGCTACACCCTCGTCCACCTGGTCGACACCGACGCGGGCCCCGTCCTCATCGACACGGGCTGGGACGACCCCACCTCCTGGGACGCGCTGACCTCCGGCCTGACCGCCTGCGGCACGAGCGTCGAGGAACTGACCGGCGTCCTGATCACCCATCACCACCCGGACCACCACGGCCTGTCGGCGAAGGTGCGGGAGGCGTCCGGGGCCTGGATCGCGATGCACGAGGCGGACGTCGCGGTGGTCCGCCGCACCCGCGAGAACAAGCCGGAACGCTGGTACGCGTACATGGTGGCGAAGCTGATCGCGGCCGGTGCGCCCGAGGAGCACATCGCGCCGCTGATCGCGGCCCGCGACTCGGGCAAACCGCGTGAACTGCCGGGCTTCGCGCCCGCGTTGCCGGACCGCACCATCACCCCCGGCGACCTCCTCGACCTGCCGGGCCGCAGGCTGCGCGCGATCTGGACGCCGGGCCACACCCCCGGCCACGTATGCCTGCACCTGGAGGAGGAACACCCCTCGGGCCGCGCGGGCAACGGCCGCCTGTTCTCCGGCGACCACATGCTGCCCGGCATCACCCCGCACATCGGCCTGTACGAGGACCCGGACGACGCCACCGTCACGGACCCGCTCGGCGACTACCTCGACTCGCTGGAACGGGTGGGGCGGCTCGACCCGGCGGAGATCCTCCCCGCACACCAGCACCCCTTCACCGACGCCCCCGCGCGCGTACGGGAGTTGCTCGACCACCACGAGGAACGCCTCACCGGCCTGCTCACGCTCCTCGCCTCGCCCCTCACCCCGTGGCAGCTCGCCGAGCGCATGGAGTGGAACCGCCCGTGGGCCCAAATCCCGTACGGGTCACGGACGATCGCGGTGTCGGAGGCGGAGGCCCACCTGCGACGGCTGCAGAAAACCGGCCGGGTGGAACAGGTCCCGGACAGTGTTCCAGTGACGTACCAATCAAGCCCCTGCGGCGATTGAGCAGCGGGGTCCGGGGCAGCGCCCCGCGACCACAACACCGGCGCCGGTGAACAAGGGCCCGCACCTCCGGAGGATCTTTGCCGTGCCTTCATCGAAGGTGCGCCCGCAGAGGCGTATCTTCGGCCCCCAAGAGCTCTCACGAGCTGGAACGACAAGGGGGCGCCCGCCGATGACGCCGGACGAGGCAGTGGTCGGCCGAACGGGGAAGCTGGTCATCGGCACGCGTGGAGCCGGCGGTCCGGGTGAGGTGTTGGTGCGGATCAGGGGCGGGACCGAGACCTTTCTCGCGTACTCGGACGAGCCCCTGGAGCGGGGCGCCACCGTGCTCGTGATCGAGTCCCGCGGGAGCCGGCAGGTCGCGGTCATGGCCTGGTCCGACCCACTTCTCTCCGGTGGCGAGGGCGACGCCCGCTAAGGAGACGTACAGGCATGTTCGGATATCGCGTTCCCGCACCCGACGAGGCGATGCTGATCTCGGGCGGCAGGCGGGGGCTTGGGGGAGCGCCGTTCCGCGTCGTCACCGGGCACGGGAAGTTCGTGCTCCCCGTGTTCCGCAAGACCCGCTTCCTGTCGCTCGCGATGAGCGAGGCGGAGGTCGTCGAGAAGTGCGTGACCAAGCAGGGCATCGCCCTGACCGTGCGCGCGGTCATCGCCTTCAAGGTCGGCAACGACCATGAGTCGATCGTCAACGCCGGTCAGCGCTTCCTCTCCGACCAGGACCAGATGTCGGTCCTCACGGGGCGGATCTTCGCCGGTCACCTGCGCTCGATCATCGGCTCGATGACGGTCGAGGAGATCGTGACCGAGCGCCAGAAGCTCGCCACCGAGGTGCTCGACACCTCGAAGGCCGAGATGGCGAAGATCGGCCTGCACGTCGACTCGCTGCAGATCCAGTCCATCGACGACGGCCAGACCGGCTACATCGAGGCGATGTCGCGCCCGCACAAGGCAGCCATCCAGCGGCAGGCGCAGATCGCGCAGGCGCAGGCCACGCAGGCCGCGGCGGAGGCCGAGCAGGCGGCGACGCGCAAGCAGGCCGAGTACGCGCGGGAGACCGCGGTCGTGCAGGCCGAGTACAACGCCGAGGTCGACCGGGCCAAGGCGCAGGCCGACCAGGCGGGCCCGCTCGCGCTCGCCCACGCCCAGCAGGAGGTCCTCGCGGCGCAGACGGCACTGGCCCTGCGGCAGGCCGAGTTGCGGGAGAAGCAGCTGGTGTCGGAGATCGTCAAGCCGGCGCAGGCCGACGCAGAGCGCATCCGCGTCCTGGCCCTCGCCGAGGCCGAGCGGATGAAGATCCAGGCGGAGGCGGCGGCGTCGTACGACCGGGTCGCCCTCGACCGCATGCTCATCGACCAGCTCCCGCAGATCGTGAAGGAGGCCTCGGCGGGCCTCGCGGGGGCGAACGTCAACGTCCTGAACGGCGCGGACGGCCTGGGTGAGATCGCGGCGGGTCTGGTGGGCCAGGGCCTCACCATCCTGGACTCGGTCCGCAAGAACCTCTCCGGCGAGGGACCGGACGGGGTCGGCTCGGCCGTGGAGCGCTATGTGGGCGCTCAGCGCGGGGGCGACGACGGTCCGGTCGACGTCCGCTGACGCCTCGGGGCTCCGCCCCGGACCCCGCGCCTCAATCGCCGGCGGGGCTTGATGTGGCTCGGCTTGTCAAGCCCCTGCGGCGATTGAGCAGCGGGGTCCGGGGCGGAGCCCCGAGGCCGCAACACCGGCGCCGGGTACAGTAAAGACGTCGTCAGAACGTACGCGGAGCCGGAGCCGCCCGGTACCTCCGTGTGCCGCGCCGCCCCGCTCCCCGCAGGGAGAGGCATCCGCCCCACCATGAACATTCGCCGCAGCGCCGCGCTCGTCGCCGCGACCGTCACGATCGGCGCCATGGGCGCGCAGGCCGCGAGCGCGGACAGTGCCTCCCCCTCGCCGAAGACGGTCGTCCCGTCGGGCCTGTACGGCAAGGGCGACCCCACGTACGACGGAGTCTGGCGGCAGTCCCTCGCGCTCGTCGCGCAGGACACGGTGGGCGTGAAGCCCGCGAAGAAGGCCGTCGACTGGCTGGCCGGGCAGCAGTGCGAGAACGGCGGCTTCGCCGCCTTCCGCGCCGAGCCGGGCAAGGCCTGCGACAAGAAGGCCAAGATCGACAGCAACGCCACCGCGGCCGCCGTCCAGGCGCTCGCCGCGGTCGGCGGCCGGGACGGCGAGGTCGCCTCGGGCGTCGCCCTGCTGAAGAAGAACCAGAACGCCGACGGCGGCTGGGGCTACAGCCTCGGCATGGACAGCGACGCGAACTCCACGTCCGTCGTCATCGGCGCGCTCGCCGCGGCGGGCGAGAAGCCGGCCGAGGTGACGTCGTCCAAGGGGAAGACCGGCACCGACGCCCTCGCCTCGCTCGCCCTCCCCTGTTCCAAGGGCAAGGACGGCGGCGCCCTCGCCTACCAGCCCGACAAGAAGGGCAGGCTCGCCGCGAACGCCGACGCCACCGCGGCGGGCGTGCTCGGCGCCCTCGGCACCGGCTTCGCGCCCGGCAAGGGCACGGCCCCGGACGCGTACACCTGCAAGGACGGCAAGAGCGCGCAGGACATCGCGCACAACGGCGCCGTCCACCTCCAGAACCAGCTCGACACCCACCTCTATCTGAAGTCCCAGCTGGCCGGCTCCACCGACCAGCCCGACTACGGCAACACCGCCGACGCGGTCACCGCCGTCGCCGCGGCCGAGGGCATCAAGGCCACCAAGGACTCGTACACCTGGCTGGAGAAGAACGCGAAGGGCTGGGCCGCGCAGACCGGGCCCGCCGCCTACGCCGAGCTGATCTTCGCCGCGCACGCCACCGGCAACGACCCGCGCGACTTCGGCGGGACGGACCTGGTGAGCGCGCTCAACGAGACGGGCCCGGAGCCCGCCTCCGCGAAGTCCTCGGACTCCGCCGCGGACTCGGACGAGAAAAAGGACGACGGCGGTGGCGGCGCCAACTGGTGGATCATCGGCGTGATGTTCATCGCCGCCGTGGGCGCCGGTTTCCTGCTCAGCGGCCGCAAGAAGCAGCAGCCGTGACCGCGCGCAGGTCGGCCGGGCTCGGCGGGCTCGTCCTCGCGCTGCTCGGCGCGCTCCTCGCCATGACCGTCACCCCCGCGCAGGCGGCCGGGTACCGGTACTGGTCGTTCTGGGAGCGGGACGGCAAGCAGGCGTGGACGTACGCGACGGCGGGCCCCTCGCAGGCCAAGCCGGCGGACGGGGACGTGCAGGGCTTCCGGTTCGCGGTGAGCGCGGACTCGAAGGACGCGAAGCAGCCGCGCGGCGCGGCGGACTTCGACTCGATCTGTTCCGATAGGCCCGCCAAGGACGGCACGAAGCGGATCGCGCTCGTCGTCGACTTCGGCACGGGGGCCGACGCCCCGTCGGGCGAGACCCCGCCGAAGCCGCGCACCGCGTGCGCGCAGGTCGCGAAGGACGCGACGAGCGCCGACGCGCTCGCCTCCGTCGCGAAGCCGCTGCGCTACGACAGCAGCGCGATGCTGTGCGCGATCTCGGGCTACCCGAAGTCGGGCTGCGGCGAGCAGGTGTCCGGCAAGAAGACCGACAAGGCGTCCGCGCAGCCCGCCGAGAAGGAGGACTCCGGCCCCTCGGTCGGCCTCATCGCGGGCGTCGCCGTCGTCGTGGTGCTCGGTGTCGCGGCGGGTGTGCAGGCCCGACGCCGCCGCGGCTGACCCCGATGTCCGGTCGTACGCTGCGCGCCCCGCGGGCGCACCGCTCCAACGCGCTGCACCCGGGCGCCTGGTGGATCTGGGCGCTCGGCCTCGGCACGGCCGCGTCCCGCACCACGAATCCCCTGCTGCTCGCGCTGCTGATCGGCGTCGCCGGATACGTGGTGGCGGCGCGCCGCACCGAGGCGCCGTGGGCGCGTTCGTACGGGGCGTTCGTGAAGCTGGCGCTGGCGGTGCTCGGCATCCGGTTGGTCTTCGCGACGCTGCTGGGCTCGGCGATCCCGGGCACCCACCTCCTGTTCACCCTCCCCGAAGTCCCGCTGCCGGACTGGGCGCAGGGCGTCCGGATCGGCGGCCCGGTCACCCTCGAAGGCCTCGTCTTCGCGCTCTACGACGGCCTGAAACTGGCCACTCTCCTCATCTGCGTGGGCGCGGCGAACGCGCTCGCCTCCCCGTCCCGGCTGCTCAAGTCGCTGCCGGGCGCGCTGTACGAGGCCGGGGTCGCGGTCGTCGTGGCGATGACGTTCGCCCCGAACCTGGTCGCGGACGTCCGCAGGCTGCGGGCGGCCAGGCGGCTGCGCGGCCGCCCGGACAGCGGCCTGCGCGGACTGCTCCAGGTCGGCCTCCCGGTTCTGGAGGGCGCGCTGGAACGCTCGGTCGCACTCGCCGCCGCCATGGACGCGCGCGGCTACGGCCGCACCGCCGAGGTGCCGCCCGCCGTCCGCCGCGCCACGGCCGCGCTCACGCTGGGCGGCCTGATCGGGGTGTGCGCGGGAACGTACGGGCTGCTGGCGGCCTCCGGCTCCGGGTACGGGCTTCCGGTGCTGCTCGCGGGGGTCGCCGCCGCGCTCGGCGGGCTGTGGCTCGGCGGGCGTCGCACGGTGCGCACCCGCTACCGGCCCGATGTGTGGGGCGTTCGGGCCTGGCTGGTCGCGGCGTCCGGGGCGACGGCCGCGGCGACGATGATCTGGGCCGGTGCACGGGACCCCGCGGCGCTGCAACCCCCGGTGGTCCCGCTCGCGGCACCGGAGCTGCCGCTGTGGCCCGCGGCCGGCATCCTGCTCGGCCTGCTCCCGGCCTTCCTCGCACCCGTTCCCGACAAGCCGACGGAGGCGTCGTCATGATCCGCTTCGAGAACGTCTCCGTGACCTACGACGGCGCGCCCGACCCCACCGCCCACGGCATCCACCTCCACGTGCCCGAGGGCGAGTTGATGCTCCTCGCGGGTCCCTCCGGGGTCGGCAAGTCGACCCTGCTGGGCGCGGTGAGCGGGCTCGTCCCGCACTTCACCGGGGGCACGCTGGCCGGGCGGGTCACGGTGGCGGGCCGCGACACCCGTACGCACAAGCCGCGCGAACTCGCCGACGTCGTCGGCACGGTGGGCCAGGACCCGCTCGCGCACTTCGTGACGGACACGGTCGAGGACGAACTCGCGTACGGCATGGAGTCGTTGGGCCTGACCCCGCCGGTCATGCGGCGCCGCGTGGAGGAGACCCTCGACCTCCTCGGCCTCGCGGACCTGCGCGACCGCCCGATCTCCACCCTCTCCGGCGGCCAGCAGCAGCGCGTCGCGATCGGCTCCGTCCTCACCCCGCACCCCCAGGTCCTCGTCCTCGACGAACCGACGTCGGCCCTCGACCCGGCGGCCGCGGAGGAGGTCCTCTCGGTCCTGCAACGCCTGGTCCACGACCTGGGCACGACGGTCCTGATGGCGGAACACCGCCTCGAACGGGTCATCCAGTACGCGGACCAGGTCGCCCTGCTCCCGGCCCCGGGCGAGCCCCTCCGGGTGGGCGCCCCGGCGGACATCATGGCGACATCCCCGGTGTACCCACCGGTGGTGGGCCTGGGCCGCTTGGCGGGCTGGGACCCCTTGCCACTGACGGTCCGGAACGCGAGGAGAGCGGCGGGCCCCCTCAAGGAACGGCTGGCTGTACTTGAAGCCCCTGCGGCGATTGAGCAGCGGGGCCCGGGGCAGAGCCCCGAGACGTCAACCACCTTGGCCGCAACGAAGAACCTGGCCATCAGAAGGGGCCGCATCGAAGCCCTCCGCCACATCAACCTCCAGGTCACCACCGGCGAGGTGCTCGCCCTGATGGGCCGCAACGGCGCCGGCAAATCCACCCTCCTCTCGGCCCTGGTCGGCCTGCTCCAGCCCACCTCCGGCACGGTCACGGTCGGCGGAGCCACCCCGCACAAGACGACCCCCCGCGACCTCATCCGCAAGGTCGGCCTGGTCCCCCAGGAACCCCGCGACCTGCTCTGCGCGGACACGGTGGCAGCGGAGTGCACCGCGGCGGACAAGGACGCGCACGCCACGCCGGGCACCTGCCGCTCCCTCCTGCACGACCTGCTCCCCGGGATCGCCGACGACACCCACCCCCGCGACCTCTCGGAGGGCCAGCGCCTCACGCTGGCCCTGGCCATCGTGCTGACGGCGGCCCCGCCGCTGCTCCTGCTCGACGAGCCGACCCGCGGCCTCGACTACGCGGCCAAGTCCCGCCTCGTCGCGATCCTGCGGAATCTCGCGGCCGAGGGCCACGCCATCGTCATGGCGACGCACGACGTGGAACTGGCCGCGGAGCTGACCCACCGCGTGGCGATCCTCGCGGACGGCGAGATCGTGGCGGACGGCCCCACCCCCGACATCGTCACGTCATCCCCGTCCTTCGCCCCGCAGGTCGCGAAGATCCTGGCGCCACAGCGCTGGCTCACGGTCTCCGAGGTACGGGAGGCCCTGGCATGACGGCGACGACCACGAAGCCGCCGACCGCCGCGGGCCGCGCGAACCCCGTACGCCTCGGCCCCCGCTCCATCGCCGCGCTGCTTCTGGTCAGCGCCGTGGGCGTGGTCGGCATCGGCTGGCCGCTGATCACCGGCCCGGGGTCCGAGGTGAACGCGCACGCGGCGGACGCGCCCTGGCTGTTCGCGGCGCTGCTCGTGCTGCTGGTCGCCGTGGTCGCGGCCACGATCTCGGAGTCCGGGATGGGCCCCAAGGCGGTGGCGATGCTCGGGGTGCTGGCCGCCGCGGGGGCGGCGCTGCGGCCCATCGGGGCGGGGACGGCCGGCCTGGAGCCGATGTTCTTCCTGATGGTCCTGAGCGGCCGGGTCCTCGGTCCCGGCTTCGGCTTCGTCCTGGGCTCCCTCAGCATGTTCACCTCGGCCCTGCTGACCGGGGGTGTAGGGCCCTGGATGCCGTTCCAGATGCTGTCGATGGGCTGGTTCACGATGGGCGCGGGGCTGCTGCCGGGCGCCTGGTCGCTGCGCGGCCGCGCCGAGCGCGTCATGCTCGCCGCCTACGGTTTCCTGGCCGCGTTCGCGTACGGCACGATCATGAATCTCGCGGGCTGGCCGTTCATGAACGCGCTGGCCTCCTCGGTGGCGTACCAGCCGGATGCGGCGCTGCACGAGAACCTGGCGCGCTTCCTCGCCTACTGCGCGGCCACCTCGCTCGGCTGGGACCTGGGGCGCGCCGCGCTCACCGTCGTCCTGACGCTGGTCGTCGGCGGCGCCGTCCTCAAGGCACTGCGCCGGGCCACGCGGCGGGCCGCCTTCGAGGCGCAGGTCACATTCGACGGCCCGCGGGCGTGAGGCCACGCACATGACCCACGTCACCTACTAAGCGGGACCGTAGTCCCGCACCGCGCCCCCCCCTTGACCCCACAACGGACATTTAGGTACATCATCGCCACATCCGACCTTCCTTAGTAAAAGCTGACATTGCTTACGACCCCCGGTCTTTGTTTCTGTGGAGCAACCGCAAGGCACCAAGCCCTGCACCCCCCTGCCTCCCACGGAAGGTTCCGTTTTGACCGCCACGCTCCTGCGCCGCATCGCCACTCCGAAGAAGGCCCTCGCCGGCGTCACGCTCGCCGCCGCCACGACCGGTTTCCTCTTCGCATCGGCTCCGGCCCAGGCCGCGTCGACGTCGGGTTCGGCGAAGGCCATCGCCCAGCAGAAGATCTCGAACTCGGCCGAGTTCAGCTGCTTCGACAAGATCGTGTCCCACGAGAGCGGCTGGAACCCGAACGCGACGAACGCCTCCACCGGTGCGTACGGCCTGGTCCAGGCGCTCCCGGCCAACAAGATGGCGTCGTCCGGCTCCGACTGGAAGACGAACCCCGAGACCCAGATCGACTGGGGCGTCAAGTGCATGAACGACCGCTACGGCAGCGCCTGCGGCGCGTGGAGCCACTGGCAGTCCAACGGTTGGTACTGATCGCCTCCGGCGTTCGACCCGCCACCCACTCGCAGCAACGCCCCGCCCCTCAAGCCCTTCCGGCGCTTGAGGGGTGGACCTTTTGCCCCCCCATGAAGGGGGCGCCCCCAAGCCCCCCCCCGTGACACCTGAGCGCTGCGCGTTCAAGCCCTCCCCGGCCCCTGAGCGGCGGGCCGATCAAGCCCCTGCGGCGATTGAGCAGGCGGCGCCGTGGGCGACGTCTCGAGGCTCCGCCCCGGACGCCGCTGCCCAATCGCCGCAGGGGCTTATTTCGCTCACCCGTACCAGGGGCTCGATTTGCCCACCCGGCCTACAAGCGCTGGATGATCGTGCCGGTCGACAGCGCGCCACCCGCGCACATCGTGATGAGCGCGAACTCCTTGTCGCGGCGCTCCAGTTCGTGCAGCGCCGACGTGATCAGACGCGCCCCCGTCGCCCCCACGGGGTGACCGAGGGCGATCGCGCCGCCGTTCACGTTGACCTTCTCCAGGTCCTGCTCGAAGACCTGCGTCCAGCTCAACACCACCGAAGCGAACGCCTCGTTGATCTCGACGACGTCGATGTCCTTCAAGGTCATCCCCGCCTTGCCGAGCACCGCCCGCGTCGCGTCCACCGGCCCGTCCAGGTGATAGTGCGGGTCCGCACCGACCAGCGCCTGCGCCACGATCCGCGCCCTCGGCCTCAGCTTCAGCGCCCGCGCCATCCGCTTCGACGCCCACATGATCGCGGACGCCCCGTCGGAGATCTGCGAGGAGTTGCCCGCCGTGTGCACGGCCGTCGGCATCACCGGCTTCAGCTTCGCGAGGCCCTCCATGCTCGTGTCGCGCAGCCCCTCGTCCCGGTCGACGAGCCGCCACATGCCGTGCCCCGCGGCCTGCTCCTCCTCCGTGGTGGGCACCTGCACCGCGAACGTCTCGCGTTTGAACCGCTCCTCGGCCCACGCGGTGGCGGCCCGCTCCTGGGAAATCAGCCCGAGCGAGTCCACGTTCTCCCGCGTCAACTCCCGCCTGCGTGCGATGCGTTCGGCCGCCTCGAACTGGTTCGGCAGATCCACGTTCCACTCCTCGGGGAACGGCTTCCCCGGCCCGTGCTTGGACCCGGACCCCAGCGGCACCCGCGACATCGCCTCGACACCGCAGCTGATCCCCACGTCGATGACGCCCGCCGCGATCATGTTGGCCGTCATGTGCGAGGCCTGCTGCGACGAACCGCACTGACAGTCGACCGTCGTCGCCGCCGTCTCGTACGGCAGCCCCATCGTGAGCCACGCCGTGCGCGCCGGGTTCATGGACTGCTCGCCCGCGTGCGTGACCGTGCCGCCCACGATCTGCTCGACGCAGTCCGGCTGAATGCCGGTACGGCCGAGGAGTTCGCGATAGGTCTCGCCCAGCAGATAGGCGGGATGCAGATTGGCCAGCGCGCCGCCGCGCTTGCCGATCGGGGTGCGTACGGCTTCGACGATGACGGGCTCGGCTGCCATGACCTACGTCCTCTCCAGGATTCCCGGACCAGCACGACCAGAACTGGACAGACTTCGCGGACCTCGTACACACGAAACTAGAACGCGTACCAGTTCTGCTTGCAGTCTCATGGGCCTTACCCCCGGTACGCAAGGGGCGTGCACGCACAACGCACCGAACCGACACGACCGGGGGCCTTGCTACTTCTAGAACCCGTTATTACCTTCACAGCCACAACTGACGGAGCGTCAGACCACCACGGGAGTGACTCCATGCCGTGCCCCGCGCTGCCCGACGGGTTCGACTTCACCGACCCCGATCTCCTCCAAAACCGCGTGCCATACCCGGAGTTCGCCCAGCTTCGGCAGGCCGAACCGGTCCGCTGGATCCCGCAGGAACACGGCATCTCCGGCTTCGACGACGCCGGCTACTGGGCCGTGACCCGCCACGCGGACGTCAAATACGTCTCCACCCACCCGGAGATCTACTCGTCCAACACCAACACCGCCGTGATCCGCTTCAACTCCTCGATCGAGCGCGACCAGATCGACGTACAGAAGATGATCATGCTCAACATGGACCCGCCCGAGCACACCCGGGTACGCCAGATAGTGCAGCGCGGGTTCACGCCGCGCGCCATCCGGTCCCTGGAGGAGAAGCTCAGGAACCGCGCCCGCGACATCGTCGCCACGGCCGTCCAACAGGCGGGCCCCGACGGCGCGTTCGACTTCGTCACCAACGTCGCCGTCGAACTGCCGCTGCAAGCCATCGCCGAGCTCATCGGCATCGAGCAGAAGGACCGCGCCAAGGTCTTCGACTGGTCCAACAAGATGGTGGCGTACGACGACCCGGAGTACGCGATCACCGAGGAGATCGGCGCCGAGGCCGCCATGGAGATCGTCGGCTACGCGATGAACCTCGCGGCCGACCGCAAGAAGTGCCCGGCCAAGGACATCGTGACCCAACTGGTCGCGGCCGAGGACGAGGGCAACCTGTCCTCCGACGAGTTCGGCTTCTTCGTGATCCTGCTCGCCGTCGCCGGCAACGAGACGACCCGCAACGCCATCACCCACGGCATGCACGCCTTCCTCACCCACCCCGACCAGTGGGAGCACTACAAGAGGGAGCGCCCGAGCACCACGGCCGAGGAGATCGTGCGCTGGGCGACCCCGGTCGTCTCCTTCCAGCGCACCGCCACCCAGGACACCGAGCTGGGCGGCCAGAAGATCAAGGCGGGCGACCGGGTCGGCCTCTTCTACTCCTCCGCCAACCACGACCCGGAGGTCTTCGAGAACCCGGACGCCTTCGACATCACCCGCGACCCGAACCCGCACCTCGGCTTCGGCGGCGGCGGCCCGCACTTCTGCCTCGGCAAGTCCCTGGCGATCCTGGAGATCGACCTGATCTTCAACGCCCTGGCCGACGTGGTCCCGGACCTCCGCCTCGCGGGCGACCCCCGCCGCCTGCGCGCGGCGTGGCTGAACGGCGTCAAGGAGCTTCAAGTGGCTACTTGACCCCCTCTCCCGGGCGGGCAATCAATGCCGCTGCCCGGGTGGGCAATTAGAGCCCCTGCGGCGATTGAGCAGCGGGGTCAGGGGCAGCGCCCCGCGACCGCGACACCGGCGCCGCCAAAGAGACCCGCGGCCCCGACAACACATACGTAAGGCCAAACCCGGCCCCAACGACCACCGCACCCCCCACCGCGTCGAGCACCCAATGGTTCCCCGTCGCCACGATCGCGGACACCGTGAACAAGGGGTGGAGAAGGCCCAGCGCCTTCATCCACCACCTCGGGGCGAGCGCCACGATCACGACGCCGCACCACAGGGACCAGCCGAAGTGCAGCGACGGCATCGCGGCGTACTGGTTGGTGACCGCGGTGAGCGTCCCGTAGTCCGGCTTGGAGAAGTCCTGCACGCCGTGGACCGTGTCGATGAAGCCCAGCGTGGGCATCAGGCGCGGCGGCGCGAGCGGGTACAGCCAGAAGCCGACGAGGGCCAGCACCGTCGCGAAGCCGAGGGAGGCGCGCGCCCAGCGGTAGTCCGCGGGGCGGCGCGCGTAGAGGACCGCGAGGACGGTCAGCGGCACCACAAAGTGAAAGGACGTGTAGTAAAAGTCGAAGAAATTGCGCAGCCATCCGACCGGGACGACCGCATGGTTCACCCAGTGCTCGATGTCGATGTGCAGGAACCTCTCCAGTGAGTGCACCTGCGCCCCGTGCTGTTCGGCCCGCTCCCTGCCGCCCGCCGCGACGATCCTGACCTGCTGGTACGCGGTGTATCCGACGCGGATGAGCAGCAGTTCGAGCAGCAGGTTGGGGCGGGCGAGCGCACGCCGCCACACCGGCAGCAGCGGCACCCACGCCCAGCGCGCGGGGACCGGCTCCGTATGGACGGTGGGCCGCACCGCCCCGTAGGCCGGATCGGCGCGCCGCAGGAAGGGGACGGCGCAGGCCGCGGCGAGCACGGCGACCAGGACGAGGTTGTCCCGCAGCGGCGCGAGCACCGGCAGCTTCGGCAGGATCGAGGAGGCCGGCAGCGTCATCACCAGGACGACGGCGACCGGCCACACCGCCCGGTCGGCGGTCTTGGCCCCCACGCGGCCGACGACCGCGAGCAGCACCCACAGGAGCTGGTGCTGCCAGGTCGTCGGGGACACCGCCACCGCGACACAGCCGATGATCGCGACGGCGAGCAGCAGTTGCCCGTCGCGCGCGTACGCGACGGAACGGCGCAGGCCGAGCACGGTCACGGCGACGCCGAGCGCCAGGAACAGGGCGATCTCCAGCGGCCCGGAGAGGCCCAGCCGCAGCAGCATCCCGTGCAGCGACTGGTTGGCGACGGCCGCCGGATCGGCGGCGAGCCCGGTGCCCGCCACATGATGCACCCAGTACGTCCACGAGTCCTGCGGCATCGCGAGCCAGGCGACGCCGGTGCCCGCGACGAAGGCGGCCCCCGTCGCCGCGGCGGCGCGTCTGCGGCCCGTGAACCAGAGGAGCGGTGCGAACAGCAGCACCGTCGGCTGGAGCGCGGCGGCGACGCCGATCAGCACGCCGGACGCCACCTGCCCGCGCACGGCGAAGCAGCCGAGCAGCACGAGCAGGACCGGCAGGATGCTGGTCTGGCCGAGCGTGAAGGCGTTGCGCACCGGCAGCGACAGCATGAGCAGGCTGATCGCGACGGGCGCCGCGAACTGGGCGGTGCGCCGGGAGACGGGCCGCGGCAGGGCGTGCGCGGCGACCACGCCGAGCGCGACGACCAGGGCCAGCGAGCCGAACGTCCAGCCCCAGCCGAGTGCTTGCTCCGCCGCGCGGGCGAGCGGCTTGAGGACGAGCCCCGCGAACGGGGGCCCGGTGAACCGGTCCGGCGCGTCGTACAGCGATCCGCTGACGTGCAGCACCCCTTCGGGGCCGATCCAGGTCTCCAGGTCGGTGAGGCGCTCGTCCGCGGGAGTGCTCAGCACCGCCACGAGTTGCCGCGCGCCGAGCACGGCCGCGATCAGCCACAGGCCGGCGCGCAGCACGCCGAGCCGCCCCGTCACCGGATCCATGGATCCCGGCGCCACTCCTCCGTGCTCCGCGTTCGCCACGCCTTTCGGACCTCCCGCTCAACTCGGCCGGTTCACCGACATACACCGCACTCCCGGTAAGACGCAGGCAACTGCTCCTTCACCTGTCTGTCCACCGGGATTTGACGGATAGGCAGTGTCTTCGGCCACTTTGTCCCAGCCTTCACACGTGCGGTTCCGCGACATAGATCACAAGAATTTGCATCAGCACCGCGCGAACGCTTCGACGTTTCCCCAGGCCGGAGGGCATTTCCTCACGGATAGAAGTTAACTGAACACTACCCGTTACGGGCGCGGGCGCCCCTATGGTCGATGCGTCGGCCGTTCCGCGTGAACGGCCGTTGCTCTTGTCCCCGACGAAAGGAAGGCGAAGGACCCGTGTCCAGCGCCACTTCCATCGCCCCCGATACCGGCAGGTCCTCCGCTCCCGCGCGAGACCTCACCTCATCCGAGCCCACCACCACCGACCCCGCGCTGGTCAAGCGCGCGGTCAAGGCGGCAGCCCTCGGCAACGCGATGGAGTGGTTCGACTTCGGCGTCTACGGCTATCTGACCGCGACGCTCGGCCACGTCTTCTTCCCCACGGCCTCGAGCACGGCACAGGTCCTGTCCACGCTCGGCACCTTCGCCGCCGCTTTCCTCGTGCGCCCCCTCGGCGGCGCCTTCTTCGGCCCGCTCGGCGACCGCATCGGCCGTCAGCGCGTCCTCGCCATCACCATGATCATGATGTCGGCGGGCACCTTCGCGATCGGCCTGATTCCGTCGCACGGCGCCATCGGCATCTGGGCGCCCGTGCTGCTGATCGTGGCGCGCATGGTGCAGGGCTTCTCGGCCGGTGGTGAGTACGGCGGCGCGTGCACGTTCATCGCCGAGTACGCGCCGGACAAGCGCCGCGGCTTCTTCGGCTCGTTCCTGGAGCTCGGCACGAACGCCGGTTACGTCGCCGGTGCCGCCCTCGCGACGGTGCTCACGACGACGATGGCCACCGACGACCTCTACAGCTGGGGCTGGCGCATCCCGTTCCTGATCGCGGGCCCGATCGGCCTGGTCGGTCTCTACGTCCGGATGAAGCTCGAGGAGACCCCGGCGTTCAAGAAGCTGGCGGACGAGGCCGAGGCGAAGGAGAAGTCCTTCCCGAAGCCGAAGCTCAAGGAGATGTTCGTCGGCAACGCGAAGCCGATGTTCCTGTGCATCGCGCTGGTCCTGGTCTTCAACGTGACCGACTACATGCTGCTCTCCTACATGCCGACGTTCCTCAGCGAGGAGCTGAACTACGACGCCACGCACGGCACGCTGATCCTGATCGGCGTGATGCTGCTGATGATGGCCGTGCAGCTCCCGATGGGCCTCGCCAACGACCGCTTCGGCCACCGCTGGGTGATCGGCATCGGCTGCGCCGGCTTCCTCGCGCTGTCCGTCCCCGCCATCCTGCTGATCCAGCAGGGCTCCACGTGGGCGATCGCGCTCGGCCTGGCCGCGCTGGGCCTGCTGCTCGTCTCGTTCACCTCGTCGATGCCCTCGACGCTGCCCGCCCTGTTCGACACGAAGGTCCGCTACGGCTCGCTGGCCGTCAGCTTCAACCTGTCCGTCTCGATCTTCGGTGGTACGACGCCGCTGGTCGTGGCCTCCCTCATCGCGGCCACGGGCAACCTGATGATCCCGGCGTACTACATGATGGCCGCGGCCGTCATCGGCGGTATCGCGGTGTGGCGCATGAAGGAGTCGGCGGGCAAGCCGCTGCCGGGCTCGCCGCCTGCGGTGTGACGCGCACGTAGTTCCGCGTAGTTCTTCGAGCGGGCGGGGGGGGGGGGGGGGGGGGGGGGGGGGGGGGGCCGGCGCCGCCCCCCCCCCCGGCCCGGCCCCCCCCCCCCCCCACCACCCACCACCCCCCACCCCCCCCCCCCCCCCCCCCCCCACCCCGGGGGGGGGGGGGGGGGGGGGGGGGGGGGCGGGGGGGGCGGCGGGGGCGGGGGGGGTGGGGGGGGGGGGGGGCCCCGCCCCCCCCCCCCCCCCCCCCCCCCCCCCCGCCCGCTTTCGCGTTCCCCCTGCCTACGCTGACGGCCATGACGACTCACCCGCACACCGGTCGGCCCGAGTCCGCCGCCGCCGTCGACGCCTACCTCGCAGGCCTCCTCGCCCCCGCCGACGAGGCCCTGGCCGCGGCCCTCGCCGACAGCGAGGCGGCGGGGCTGCCCGGCATCAACGTCTCGGCCACCAACGGGAAGCTGCTGCACCTGATCGCCCGCGTCCAGGGCGCCCGCCGGATCCTGGAGATCGGCACGCTCGGCGGCTACAGCACCATCTGGCTGGCCCGCGCGCTCCCCGCCGACGGAACGCTGATCACCCTGGAGTACAGCGCCCGGCACGCCGAGGTGGCCCGCGCCAACATCGCCCGCGCGGGCCTGGAGAAGGTGGTCGAGGTCCGGGTGGGCGCGGCGCTCGACTCGCTGCCGCGCCTCGCCGAGGAGAGCGCCGACTTCGACCTCGTCTTCATCGACGCGGACAAGGTCAACAACCCGCACTACCTGGAGTGGGCGCTGCGCATGACGCACCCGGGCAGCGTGATCGTCGTCGACAACGTGGTGCGCGGCGGCCGCGTGACGAACCCCGACGCCACGGAGGACGACGTCGTCGGCACCCGCGCCGCGCTCCAGTTCCTCGCGGACCACCCGCGGCTGGACGCGACGGCGATCCAGACGGTGGGCTCGAAGGGGCACGACGGGTTCGCGCTCGCCTACGTGAGTTCGTGACAGAAGCCGACGTTCACGCTGCGCGGTCCGCTCCGGTCGGCCACCAGCACCTCGCCGGAGGAGCCGCGCGGCAGCGTCACCACCCCGCCGTACGTGACGGGTTGTCCCATCCCCCGGCCGTGCGGGCCGAACCGCACCCGTACCTCGGAGGCCGGGTCGTCCTGCGAGCCGCGCAGCCAGAACAGGCCCCAGTCGCCGTCCGGGCCGCACCGGAACTCCAGGTGCACCCGCGACACGAACAGCCAGTCCTCCGGGGTCACGAGGCGGCACACGCTCGCGTCACGGCCGACGCGCAGCACGGCGCCCGGCTCGCTGCGGGCCTCGGCCATCGCCATCGCGGCCGTCGCTCCCGCGTCGCCACCGGACATGGTGGCCATGGTCAGTTCGAGCACCGTGCTCCCCCCACCACCGTCGTGCCTTCGTCACTCGCAGCCTATGGCGCCCCGATCCGCTCTGGGACACTTGCTTCATGACCGAACGAAAACCGCCTGGAGTCAGCTTCGAGTCATTCGTCGACAAGCAGATCCGTGACGCGGAACGACGCGGCGACTTCTCCTCGCTGCCCGGCGCGGGCAGCCCCCTCGATTCCTCGGCCGACACCACGTACGACGAGAACTGGTGGATCAAGGGAAAGCTGGCCCGCGAGGGCTTCTCCGTCCTGCCGCCCTCGCTCGCCCTGCGCAAGGAGGCCGAGGACACGCTGGCGGCGCTGGCGAAGGCGCCGTCGGAGCGGGTCGTGCGCGACAGGCTCACGGAGCTGAACGACAAGATCCGCGACATGATGTTCAAGCCGCCGCCGGGCCCGCCGCTCGGTCTGAAGCCGTACACCCCGGACGAGATCGAGGAGTTGGTACGGGAGTGGCGGGCGGCTCGGCCGGGCCGCGATTCGGCCTGAGGGGGCGCTGAGGCACGATGGACGCATGAGCGTAGTCAAGATCAACGTGCTGACCGTCCCTGCCGAGCAGCGGGAAACCCTGGAGAAGCGCTTCGCATCGCGCGCGGGCGCCGTCGAGAACTCCGACGGCTTCGAATGGTTCGAGCTTCTCCGTCCCATCGAAGGGACCGACGACTACCTCGTCTACACGCGCTGGCGTGACGAGGAGTCCTTCCAGGCGTGGATGGAGGGCCCGATGAAGTCGGCCCACCAGGGCGGCGGCGACCGCCCCAAGCCCGCGTCGAGCAGCGCCGCGGTGTGGTCCTTCGAGGTCGTGCAGCAGGCGGCACCGAAGTCGGCGTAGCACCTCCGGCGCCCTGCCCCACCCGGGCGGGGCGCCGCCGTGACGTTCCGGGGTGCGCTGGCCCGGTGTGCTGGTGGACCGGGGCCCCTGGGCTACCGGAACCGGGCCCCGTGGCCTACCGGGACCAGGCCCCGTGGGCCTGACTCGGTCACCCCGAGGCCCCTCGCCCACCTCCCACCACCCGCCCCCTCCGGGGGCTCCCGCCCCGAAGCGGGCGGGGCCCAGAGCGAGACGGGCGCCGCCAGGCGCGGAACGCAGGACCCGGAACCGGCACACTCGCTGCGCCGCGTCGCCAGGCGCGCGGGCCTCGGCCCGCCGCGGGGTGTCGCGGCGGGCCGAGGAGCCGGGGCGTTCAGAGCCTCAGCAGGCGTTCCGCCGTCTCCCGGTAGTCCCGGAGGGCCTGGCGGAGCTGTTCCGTGTCCTGGGTCGAGCCCTGCCAGGACGTGCGCAGGGTGCGACGGTGGCTCGCGAGGGTTTCGGCGAGGCGGGCCGTCAGGTCCTCCAGGACGTGGTCGGCCTCCTCCACCGAGGCACGCGGCTCGTCGACGAAGCCGGTGAGCGCGTGCCGCAGCCGGCCCTCGAGCTCCTCGCGCTCACCCGTGGGAACGAGGACGCCGCGCCGTTCGTGCGTGGGGGCCGCCGACCTCGGGCTCTCCGGGTCGGCCGCGGTACTCGTCGGGTCCCGCACGATCCTCTCGTCGGCCTCGGCCCGCCGGCCGGGAGCCGCCGGCCTCCCCGGGTCCATCGCGATCCCCTTGTCGACCCCGTCGGCCTCGGCCCGCTCGATGTCCGTCATCGACCTCAACTCCCCTTCGCCAGACGCCCCTTGAACGCACCGGAACGCTTGTGTGTGGGCCGGTCCGTGGCGCGGCCGCGGGGCGTCGCGCGATCCGGTCCGACCAGTTCGTCGAAGAGCGGCCGCGCCTCGACCATCGCCTCGCGCAGCTCCTCCGTCCCGGTTCCGCTCTCCGCCGCGCGGCCCGTGCGGGCGTGCGCCGCGCGGTGCACGCGCCGGTACCCGTGCACATGCGAGCCGTGGTGGACGGAGAGCGCGTCGAGCTGCTCCTCGTAGTGGACGCCGTCCGGGAAGCCGCGCTCGTGCGCCAGGTCGGCGAGGAGCGTGTCGGCCTCGGCGACGGCGACGTCCGGGGACTCGACGAAGCGTTCCTGGGCGTCGGCCCAGCGCGCCAGATAGCGCTCGCGGGCGACGGGGTCCAGCGGCTGCTCGCGCAGCGCACCGTGCCGCTTCACGCGCTCGGTGAGCTCCCGCTCCGCCGCCCTGGTGTCACCGTCGTGCCGTGCCACGGTCCGCTCGTACTCGGGCCCGAAGCGGCGCCGCAGGCCGCGCCCGCCGCGGGGCGCGGTCCGCGCGGCGAAGATCCCCGCCGCGACGACGACCACGACCCCCACCACGATCAGAGCGATGATCAAGCCTGTGGACATGACTGCCTTCCCTCAACTGTGGCTGTTCCACGCCGGGTTGCCCCGGTCGACGGCCTGAAACAGATCCGAACCGGCCACGGTGAAACCCGGTTGCGCCACACCACCCCACCGGCCTCACCATGTCCCATGAACACCACGTCCTGGACCGTCTCCCCGGAGCCGTACGACTCCCCCGTCGCGGCCGCGCTCTGGCGCGCGTACTACACGGAGGTCAGCGACCGCTGGTACCTGCTGCACGAGGGGCACGCCACGGATCCGGCCGAGCTGGAGCCGGCGATCGCCGCCGAGTCCGGCAGCGAACTCGCGCCGCCGCACGGCCGGTTGATGCTCGCCCGGTACGCGGGCGAGCCCGCGGGGACGGCGGGCGTACGCCTCGTGGACGCGGACACGGCGGAGCTCACGCGCGTCTACGTACGCGACGAGCTGCGCGGCAAGGGCGGCGCCGCGCTCCTCGTGGCCGCGGCCGAGGACGCGGCCCGCGCGCTCGGCGCCACCGCGATCCGCCTCGACACCCGCAGCGACCTGGTGGAGGCGCGGTACCTGTACGCCCGGCTCGGCTACGCGGAGACGGCGCCGCACAACGACGACGTGTACGCCGAGCACTGGTTCAGGAAGCCGCTGGCGCCACCCCGGTCCTCGCATGCGGCCGCTCCGCGTCCGAGCCGCACATCTCCGCGTTGAGGTCGGCGACCAGTTCGACGAGGTCGCGGGGCCGGTCCGGGCCCCACCAGTCGCCGAGCAGTTCGGCGAGGGACTCCTCGCGGGCGCGTCCGAGGCGTTCGGCGACCGTGCGGCCCTCGTCGGTGAGGATCAGGTCGGGACCCTCGCGCACGGCGAGGTGACGCTCCTCGACCTGCCGGGCGGCGTCGAGGATCACGGGCAGCGGGATCGCCGTGTACTCGGCCAGCACGCCCGGCTCGGCCCACCCGTTGCGATGGGTGCGCAGGACCAGCCAGCTCGCCGCGGGCAGCAGGTCGTAGCCGGCCTTCGCGGTGATCTTCTCGTACACCTCGCGGCGCCCCTCGCGGCTGCCGAGCGTGGACAGGGCGCGCGCCGCCTCGTCGTAGGAGGAGCGCTCGACGGGGTTGCTGGCGAGCGTCTCGGTGACGTCGGGCGCGGTGACCGAGCCGCGCAGCGGGTCCTCGTGCAGCAGCAGCGCGAGCGCGAAGGCGAGCAGCGTGATCGGGACCGCGTACAGGAAGACGTCCGTGATGGACGTGGAGTAGGCGTGGATGACCGGGTCCCGCACGTCCGGCGGGAGGGCGGCGATGCCGCGCGGGTCGGCGCCGAGCGAGTCCGGGGTGACGCCCGGTGGCAGCTGCCGTCCGGTGAGGGCGTCGCCGAGTCTGCTCGCGAGCTGGTTCGCGAAGATCGTGCCGAAGATCGCCACACCGAACGAGGCTCCGATGGACCGGAAGAACGTGGCGCCCGATGTGGCCACGCCCAGATCCTCGTACGGGACGGCGTTCTGCACGATCAGGACCAGGACCTGCATGACGAGGCCGAGGCCCGCGCCGAAGACGAAGAAGTACAGGCTCATGATGCCGGTGGCCGTGTGCTCGTCCATGTTGTGCAGGAGCAGCAGCCCGATCATGGTGATGGCCGTGCCGGCGACCGGGAAGATCTTCCAGCGGCCGGTGCGGCTGACGACCTGCCCGGACAGCGTGGTCGACAGCAGGATGCCGAAGACCATCGGCAGCATGTGCACACCGGACATGGTCGGCGTGACACCCTGGACGACCTGCAAGAACGTCGGCAGGTACGTCATCGCGCCGAACATCGCGAAGCCGATGACGAAGCTGATGACCGCCGACAGGGTGAAGGTGCGGACGCGGAACAGGTGCATCGGCAGGACCGGCTCCGTCGCCCTGAACTCGACGAACACGAAGGCCGTCCCGAGCACGACGCCCAGGATCGCGAGCCCGATGATCTGCGGGGAGCCCCACGCCCATGTGGTGCCGCCGAGCGAGGCGACCAGGACGAGACAGGTGGCGACGGAGGCGACGAGGAACGTGCCGAGGTAGTCGATGCGGTGCTCACGGGAGCGGACCGGGATGTGCAGGGCCGCGGCGATCACGAGGAGCGCGACGACGCCGATCGGCAGATTGACGTAGAAGACCCAGCGCCAGCTCAGATGCTCGGTGAACAGGCCGCCGAGCAGCGGCCCGAGGACGCTCGTCGCGCCGAAGACCGCGCCGAACAGGCCCTGGTACTTGCCGCGTTCACGCGGCGAGACGATGTCGCCGACGATCGCCATGGACAGCACCATCAGGCCGCCGCCACCGAGTCCCTGCAGGGCCCGGAAGCCGATCAACTGCCCCATGTTCTGGGCGAGTCCGCACAGCGCCGAGCCCACCAGGAAGATGACGATGGCGAGTTGGAAGAGCTTCTTGCGTCCGTACTGGTCGCCGAGCTTCCCCCACAGTGGGGTCGCCGCCGTCGCGGCGAGCATGTACGCGGTGACGACCCAGGACAGATGTTCCAGGCCGCCCAGGTCGCTGACGATGGTCGGCAGCGCCGTCGACACGATCGTCTGGTCGAGCGAGGCCAGCAGCATGCCGAGCAGCAGCGCGCCGATCGACACGAGGACACCGCCGGTCTTGGCGTTCTCCTTGGACGCGGCGGGGGCTCCACGACCGCTGTCTCCGGGCCCCACGGCATCGATGTCCTGGCTGCTCATGGCCACCTCCGAAGCCGGTCCGGCGCGGACGGAGCCGGGTGCTTGGTACTTCCCATCCTGGTAGGTGTGACCCGGTTTGGCCTGTTGAGTCATGCGTCGCACAAAGTTTTGCGCGACGGCCGGCGGTCACGGTGTGCACACGCGTAGCGACGAGCGTTTATGGGACCGGCGCTGCGGCCGGGGCCCGCGGGTCTGCATAATGCGCTGCAGCGACCGGGCGGGGGGCCAGGGCGTCCGCGAGGGGGTACCGAGCAGTGAGCGATGAACGTCGTACGTGTCCGGAGTGCGGGTCCGCGGAGGGGCCCGACGGGGCGCCGTCCTGCGCCTGCGACCCGGAAGCCTTCGCTCCGCTCCGTGTCCGCCCCTACGTATCGCTCTCGGAGCCCTCGCAGCCGGCCCCGCCGCGGGCCGTCGACCCGTACGCGTATCCACCGCCGCCCCCGCACACCGCGGACGACGCCGACGACGGCCGGGAGCCGGACGAGCCGCCCCGGCGCGGCCGGATGCTGCTGCTCTCCGCGGTCACCGGCGTGCTGAGCGTGGCGACCCTGGTGACGGTGCTGATCACGTCTCCGGGCGACGACGGCGCGTCCGCCTCGGACAACACGGCGGCGACGGCGACAGCGGTGCCCGCCGCCCCGTCCCGCTCGGCGGCCCCCACCACGCGCCCCGCGTCCCCGTCGGCGAAGACCTCACCGTCCGTATCGCCGACACCGACGCCCACGAGGACGGCCTCGGCCTCCCCCACATCGCCCCACAAGAAGCCCGACACGAAGCCGAAGGAACGCAAACCGAGCCCGTCCGCCTCGGCCTCCCGCACGTCGTCGACGACACCGGCGGACGGGACGACCCTGCGCAAGGGCGACAGCGGCCGCGAGGTCGTCGAACTCCAGTGGCGCCTCAAGCGGTTGAACCTCTACGTGGGCGAGATCACCGGCGACTTCGACGGCCCCACGGAGACCGCGGTCGGCACCTACCAGCTCTCACGCGGCATCCAGGACGACGAGCGCGGCGAATACGGCCCACCGACCCGCACGTCCTTGGAACGAGAAACCGCCGACAGACGCGACGACCACGACCACAGGTAGGCAAAAAAGGGGGCGCGGGGAACTGCGCGCGCAACCACGCATGAGCGCACCCAGCGGTCGACGCACACCTCTGTGGCCCAGGGCAAAAACGTCACCCCACGTGCAGCGCAACCTCGCCACCGGCCAAAACCTCAACCTGCACACCCGAAAGATCCGGCACACAAACGGTCGCCCCATGAGAGACCGCCCGGGGCCCGACCCCGACCACCCGCATCCCCGCGGAGCGCCCCGCCGAGATCCCCGCCCCCGAGTCCTCGAACACCACGCAGTCAGCCGGGTCGACCCCCAGCTCGGCGGCACCCTTCAGGAACCCCTCGGGATCGGGCTTGCTGGCCCCCACGTTCTCAGCGGTCACACGGACCGCCGGATACGCGAGCCCCGCCGCCCCCATCCGGGCCGTCGAGAGCGCGAGGTCGGCCGAGGTGACGAGGGCGTGCGCGACGCCGCCCGTGACCAGGGACTCCAGGAACCGGGGAGCGCCCGGTACGGCGACGACGCCCTCCACGTCGGAGGTCTCCTCGGCGAGCATCCGCGCGTTGTCCGCGTAGTTCTCCGCCATCGGCCGCCCGGGGAGCAGCTCGGCGAGCGTGGCGTGGGCCTGGCGGCCGTGCGCGACGGAGAGGACGTGCTCGGCGTCGAATCCGTGGGCGGCGGCCCAGCGGCGCCAGATCCGCTCGACGACGGCGTCGGAGTTGACGAGGGTGCCGTCCATGTCGAGGAGGAGTGCGCGCGCCGTGAGAACAGTGGGCACCGTGGGCGAGGCCGTCATCGGCGGGCTCCAGACCTGTGGAGGCGTGCGAAGGAGACAAGGCGGCCCCGCCCGCTGGTCAGGGTTGAACGGGCGGGTGCCACTTTGTTTCTCCACGATACAAAAACTCACCAGAAGATCGCCACCCGGCCCCCCACGCACCACGCCGCTCCCCTCCCACCCCGTCCGCACCGCCCCTCGGCACCTCCCGCCCGCACCCCCTTCCGCGCCGCCGCTCAGCGCGTCGTCGGCGGCGACGACGGGAACGTCTTCGTGTACGGATTCGGCAGCCCCGGCGGCGCGACCAGCGCGACCTGCGGCGCCCCGGGCTGCGGCACCGGCGGGGTCATCTGCGCCTTCGGGACCCTCGGCGGTCCGGTCTGCTCGGCGAGGGCCTGGTCCATGTTGACGAGGCCGGTCTTCTCCAGGACCTCCATGTGGTCGCGCACCACGTCGTTGGCCTCGTTCGCCAGCCGCCGTATCTCGGAGTTCTGCGTGGTGGCCCGGATGTTGCTGATGGCGGGGAAGATCTGCCCGTGCGTCACGCGCATGATGTTCGATGCCGTGGAGTCGAACTCGGTGCCGCGCTTGGACTCCACCGTCGCCACGAACTGCTGCTGCTGCGGCGTGGCTTGATTGGGAAGCGTGATGCCCAGATCCTGCGAGATCTTGCGGCAACTGGCGTCCAGCAGGGAGTGCCCGACGACGAGGTGCTGCCCGGCCGTCTTCATCTCCGGCGTCGTCCCCCGCTTCAGAACCTCCTGCCCCAGGGGGAATTCCCACAGCCCCGCCGATCTGACCTTGACCACGAAGTCCCGGTCGGCCTCGGTGAGCGGACCCCACCGGGTACTGGCGACGACGCGGGTCTGCGTCGTGGTCGTGTTCTGCACGCCGAGCATGGCCGGGTAGGCCAGGGCCGAGACGGTCACGATCAACGCGCCGATCACGAAGAGGTTTCCGGCCGTGGAGCGCGAGAGTCGCATGGTGCCTCCAGTCGCGAACGAGGGACACCGGAGAGTACGGACGCGAACCCCGCCCCGATCAGCACTCGGCGAAATTCCCCTCGTTCTTTTTCACGCCCACCCTCCGCCAACTCCCGTTTCGCCGGGACCACTTGTGATCGCCCGTCCGGCCCGCCACCATATTGACGCGACCCTGCCACATGCGGCACCCCACCGCGCGCCGCACGGCAGACCCCGGTAACTCCACCCCACCTCAAGGGAGTTCACATGCGCCGCACCTCACGCCCGCACCGCGTCGGCCGGTTCTACGCGCGTCGAATATCGATCGCCGGAGCCGCCGTCGGCACCACCGCCCTCGCCCTGCTGCTCACCACCCCGTCCGCCCAGGCCTCCCCGCCCACCCCCGTCAGCGCCGCCACCGCCCGCACGTACCTCGGCGAGCTGACCGAGAAGGCGGAAGGTTCCTCCGACGGCTACAGCCGCGACAAGTTCCCGCACTGGATCACCCAGTCCGGCGCGTGCAACACCCGCGAGGAGGTCCTCAAGCGCGACGGGAAGAACGTCCAGACGGGCTCCGACTGCGCGGCGACGTCCGGGAGTTGGTACTCGGAGTACGACGGCGCGACCTGGACGGCGTCCTCCGACGTCGACATCGACCACGTCGTCCCGCTGTCCGAGGCGTGGAAGTCCGGCGCGAGCGCCTGGACGAACGACCAGCGTCAGGGCTTCGCCAACGATCTCACCCGGCCGCAGCTCATCGCGGTCACCGACAACGTCAACCAGTCCAAGGGCGACCAGGACCCGGCCGAGTGGATGCCCTCGCGCACCGCGTACACCTGCACGTATCTGCGGATGTGGGTCCAGGTGAAGCACCACTACGAGCTGAGCGTCGACCCGGCGGAGAAGTCGGCGATCGCGTCGGGGCTCAGCGGCTGCTGAACCCCGCGGCCCTGCCGTTCAGGTATTGCCGGAACCGTCCCGCCCACCTCCGACGTTCCGTACCGTACGGGACCGGAACATCGGGGCTACGAGCGGAGGCGATCACGTGGCGAGGCTGCGCCTTGGACCACTGCTGCGGTACGTGGACGAGGAGACGGCGACGGTGTGGGTCGAGGCGAGCCGACCCTGCGTCGCCGAGGTGCGCTGCGCGGACGGCGCGTCGGGCAGCGCACCCACGTTCCAGGTCGACGGGCACCACTACGCGCTGGTCCCGGTCACCGGCCTCACGCCCGGCACGGAGACCGCGTACGAGGTGATCCTCGACGGCGGCGGGGTCTGGCCGCTGCCGGACTCCCCGTTCCCGGCGAGCACCATCCGCACCCCGGCGTACGAGGCCGACACCCCGGTGCGCGTCACCTTCGGCTCCTGCCGCTGGGCCGCGCCACCCGCCGCCGAACACGACCCCGTCGGCCCGGACGCCCTCGACACCCTGGCCGCCCGCATCGCCGCGGACCCGCAGGGCGAGCGCCCCGACGTCCTCGTCCTCCTCGGCGACCAGGTCTACGCGGACGAGACCTCGCCCGCGACGCAGGCGTGGCTGGCCCGCCGCCGCGACCTGTCCGACCCTCCCGGCACGGAAGTCGCGGACTACCAGGAGTACACGCACCTCTACTACGAGTCGTGGCTCGACCCGGAGGTCCGCTGGCTGCTTTCGACGGTCCCAAGCGCGATGATCTTCGACGACCACGACCTGATCGACGACTGGAACACCAGCGCCGCCTGGCTCGCGGACATGCGCGAGGTGCCGTGGTGGCGCGAGCGGATGCTGAGCGGCCTGATGTCGTACTGGGTGCACCAGCACATCGGCAATCTCTCACCGGCGGCGCTCGCGACCGACCCGGTCTACGCGGCGGTGCGCGCGACACCCGACGGCACGGACGCGCTGCGGGAGTTCGCGGCCCGCGCCGACGAGGACCCGGCCTCGGTCCGCTGGAGCTACCGCCGCGACTTCGGCCGCGTACGGCTGCTGATGGTGGACACGCGGGCGGCCCGGGTCCTCGACGAGCAGAACCGGGCGATGCTCTCCCCCGGCGAGGCGAAGTGGCTGCGCGCGCAGGCCCTCGCGGACCACGGCACGTACGACCACCTCCTCATCGGCACGTCGCTGCCCTGGCTGCTCCCGCACCTCATCCACGACGCGGAGGGGTGGAACGCGGCGCTGTGCCGGGGCGAACGCGGGCCGCGCTGGGCGCGGTTCGGGGAGGATCTGCGGCGCAGGGCGGACCTGGAGCACTGGGCGGCGTTCCCGGCGTCGTTCGCGGCGCTCGCCGACCTGATCGCCGAGGCGGGTTCGGGCGAGTCCGCCCCGGCGACCGTCTCGGTCCTCTCGGGCGACGTCCACCACGCGTACGTCGCCGAGCCGACCTGGCCCGCGGGCGCGGAGGCCCCCAGTGCCCGCGTCCTGCAACTCACCTGCTCCCCGGTGCACAACTCCGTGCCGGCCTCCATACGCGTCGGCTTCCGCTTCGGCTGGAGCCGGTTCGGCCGCCTCCTCGGCCGCCGCTTCGCCCGCCACGCCCGCGCGGGCACCCCCCACCTCACCTGGAGCCGCACGGGCGGCCCCTGGTTCGGCAACCAACTGATGACCCTGACCCTGCGCTCCCGCGCGGCAACCCTGACCCTCGACCAGGCGGACGCCCGCCGAGGCATGATCAGAACAGAGCAACGCTCCCTCTAGAGCCGCCGCGGCCCGGCCCCCGCATCCCAAGCCCCTGGGCGGGGGCCGGTATTTCAAGCCCTTGCGGCGCTTGAGCAGCGCCTGTCGGCGCCGGTCTCCATCTCAAGCCCCTGCGTCGCTTGAGCAACAAGCCCCTGGGCGGGGGCCCGCATTTCAAGCCCCTGCATCGCTTGAGCAACAAGCCCCTGGGCGGGGGCCCGCATTTCAAGCCCCTGCGGCGATTGAGCAGCGGGGTCCGGGGCAGAGCCCCGTGACGTGGGAGGACGCTCCCGTCAGCCAACGCCCACCACCACCGGGTGACCCCGCCCACACCCCCACCACTCCCCGAAGGGAACCGGCATGATGACCCCGTCCACCCGCTTCCCAGCAGCCCCACATGCCACGGGAGTCCCACCTTGCCTGTCCCCCACCCCGAGCTCGCCGTCGCCGTCGTCGGCGCGGGACCCCGCGGCACCAGCGTCCTGGAACGGCTCACCGCCTCGGCGGACGAGCTCCTGCCACCCGGGACCCGGCTCACGGTCCACCTGATCGACCCGCATCCGCCGGGCGCTGGCGCGGTCTGGCGCACGGACCAGGCGCCGGAACTCCTGATGAACACGGTCGCCTCGCAGGTCACCCTGTTCACCGACGACAGCGTCGACTGCTCGGGCCCGGTCCGCCCCGGCCCGAGCCTGTACGAGTGGGCCGAGCGGCACGACGTACCGGTGGGCCCCGACGCGTATCCGACCCGCGCCCAGTACGGCCGCTACCTGCGCTGGGTGTACGCCCGGACGGTGGCCGCCGCCCCCGCGTCAGTGGAGATCGTCGCGCACGCCACCCGCGCCGTCCGCCTCGACGACGCGGAGGACGGCCTGCAGACCCTCGCCCTCGCCGACGGCCCCCGCCTCACCGGCCTGCACGCGGTCGTCCTCACCCAGGGCCACCTGCCCACCGCCCCCGCCCCCGCCGAGCGCGACCTCACCGAGTACGCCCGGCGGCACGGCCTGCGCCACATCCCGCCCGCCAACCCGGCCGACCTCGACCTGGGATGCCTGGCCCCCGGCGAACCGGTGCTGCTGCGCGGCCTCGGCCTCAACTTCTTCGACCACATGGCCCTCTTGACGGAGGGCCGCGGCGGACGCCACATACGTACGGCGGACGGCGGCCTGCACTACATACCTTCCGGCAACGAGCCCCGCCTGTACGCGGGTTCGCGCCGCGGCATCCCGCACCAGGCCCGCGGCGACAACGCGAAGGGCGCGTACGGCCGCCACCAACCCGCCGTACTCACATCGGAGTTGATCGACGGGTTCCGCAAGCGGACCGAATCCGGCGACGCCCCCGACTTCCTCGCCGACATCTGGCCGCTGGTCGCGAAGGAGGTCGAGACGGTCTACTACGAGGCGCTCCTGCGGACCACCGACGACCGTCCCCGCACCGGCGAGGACGTCAGCGAGGACTTCCGGCAGCGCTTCCTCGCCACACCTCACCGCTCCCACCAAGAGGCCGCAGCCCTCAGGGAGTTCGGGATACCCGAGACCCTGCGATGGTCCTGGGACCGCGTCTCCCGCCCCGCCTCGGGCCGCACGTACACCTCTCCCGCCACATGGCGCGCCTGGCTTCTCGGCCATCTTCGCGAGGACGCCGCACACGCCGCGCTCGGCAACGTCGACGGACCGGTGAAGGCCGCCCTCGACGTGCTGCGGGACCTCCGCAACGAACTGCGGCTCGTCGTCGACCACGGCGGCCTGACCGGAGCCTCGCGCCGCGACCACCTCGACCAGTGGTACACCCCGCTCAACGCGTTCCTGTCGATCGGCCCGCCCCGGCGGCGCATCGAGGAACTGACCGCGCTCATCGAGGCCGGCACCCTGACCGTGGTGGGACCGCGCATGGAAGTGACACCCCAGGACGGCCGCTTCGTCGCGCACTCACCCGATGTGCCCGGCTCGACCGTGAGGGTCACCACACTCGTCGAGGCCCGGCTGCCCGAGCCCGACCTCCGCAGGACCGCCGACGACCTGCTCGAACAGCTCCTGAAGACCGGCGGCGCCCGCCCGCACACGGTCGAGGGGCACGAGACCGGGGGCCTCGACGTCACACCCCGCCCGTACCGCCTGATCAACCGTCAGAGTCGCGCGCACGCACGGCGGTTCGCCTTCGGAGTGCCGACCGAGGGGGTGCACTGGGTGACCGCCGCCGGGGCCCGTCCGGGCGTCGACTCGGTCACCCTCTCCGACGCCGACGCGGTGGCCCGCGCGGCCCTGAACGTCACTGGTACAGCCGTCGAAGCGGAGGCGGACCATGGCCTGATGTTGAACTTGCAAGCACTAGTTAGGTTCCCCTAATCTTTGGCGCCCCACACCGGTGGCGGCAGCGGCGACGAAGGCGCTCCGCGCGCCGGACATCTCGGTTTCGTCCCCACCGACCGAAGGAGCCCCACCATGACTGGACGTCTGAACAGCGCCCAGCCCTACGCTCTCGGCCTCTTCCGCATCGTCATCGGCCTGCTCTTCACCTGCCACGGCGCCTCCTCCCTCTTCGGCGTCCTCGGCGGCGCGACGGGCAACGGCGGCACCGTCCCGACCGGCACCTGGCCCGGCTGGTACGCGGCCGTGATCCAGCTCGTCGGCGGCGGCCTCGTGCCGCTCGGCCTTGGCACCCGCTTCGCCGCCTTCATCGCGTCCGGCTCGATGGCCTACGCGTACTTCAAGGTCCACCAGCCCGAGGCGCTGTGGCCGCTCCAGAACGGCGGCGAGGCCTCCGTGCTGTTCTGCTGGGCGATGCTGCTGCTCGTCTTCACCGGCTCCGGCGCCCTCGGCCTCGACCGCCTCTTCGCCGGACGCGGCGAGCGGGTCGAGGAGACGGCCCCGGCCGGCGAGGCAGTCCCGGCCTGACAGCCGGCACGTACGACGACGGCCCGCTCCCCACGTGGACTCGTGGAGGGCGGGCCGCCGTCGTCGTACGCGCGGACCCTCAGGGGCAGGACCTCAGGAAACCGAGGCGAACGGCACCGTGAAGCACGCCACCCGCTCGCCCGCCGAGCCCGGCTTGTCGTGGATCACGATGGAGCCCGCGCCGCCCGGCCGCAGCCCCCAGTCCTTGTGCACCTTCGCCCAGCCGTTGCCGTCCTCGTCGGCGGCGAAGTCGAGCCAGAGCTCGTTCTCCGCGGTCACCCGCTTCGGGTCCACCACGTTCTGGTAGTGCCCGCCCGCCGCCTTGGGGTCGGCGCCACAGGCCTTCTGGTGCACGTGCGCGCCGTACTCGTGGCCCGGGACGAGCCCCCTCACCCGCAGGCTCACCGTCATGCCCGCGTCGGTCCCGTGCTGCGCCACCTGGATCGCCGACGCCGGGGGCACGAGTGCCTTGTCGTACGTGAGCGCCGACGACGCGACGAAGGCGTCGAGCGGCGAGAAGTGCCCCGCCGCCCGCACCCAGTAGGTCGTCGTCGCGCTTGCGGTGCCGCTGCTCACCGCGAGCACGGCAGCCGCCAGGGCACCTGTCACGATTTTCGCCTTCATTCCCGTTTCCTCCGCTCACCCGGGGTCACCAGACCCGTGCTCTTGCTGAGCTTTTGGTACGGGACGTGACCGAGCCATCACGGCAGGAACACGCGGGAACGTGAGATCCGGAACAACTGTGCCCCTTTCGCCACTTCAGCCACTTCCGAGGCGTACGCTGTAGAGCTGTCATGTCAGCCGCTCCTGTCGGGAGGGAACGGCCGGAAAGCAGCCGGATAGCACCGGATCGGTCCGTACGGGAGTAGGCGAGCAGTGCTGCAGAACGTCCTGGGGTCGTTGACCGACAGCTCGTGGATCTACGCGATCGTGGCGCTCTCCGTCGTCTTCGACGTGTTCGTGCCCGTGCTGCCCAGCGGCTTCCTCGTGATCGCCGCGGCCACCGCGACGGCGGGCGGCGCCGCCGCCACCGGCGGAGTGCCGCACCCCAACCTCCCGGACCTGCTCGCCCTCACACTGTGCGCCGCGACGGCCTCGGTCCTCGGCGACCTGATCGCGTACCGGCTCGCCGCGCGCGGCGGTGAGCGCCTGGATCGCGCCCTCGCCCGCTCCCGGCGTCTGAGCACCGCGCAGGAACGTCTCGGCGGGGCGCTCGCGCGGTCCAGCGGCGGGCTGCTCGTGATCATCGCCCGGTTCGCGCCCGCGGGCCGCTCGGTCGTCTCCTTCGCGGCCGGCACGGCGCACCGCCGGGTCCGCGAATTCCTGCCGTGGTCGGCTGCGGCGGGCGTGGCCTGGGCCGCGTACAGCGTGGCGCTGGGCTATCTCGGCGCGCAGTGGCTGGGCGCGAGCTGGCTCTCCACCATCGTCTCGGTCCTCGCCCTGGTGGGCGCGGGCGCGGTGGCGGCGTACGTGATGCGCAGGCCGGTACCGGCCACCCAGGAGGCCTGAGCGGCACCTCCCGGCCGCCGGATCAGGAGGCCTGGGCGGGCCTGGGGTGCCCGCGCACCTCGAGGTCGTCGAGCAGCGCGGCGGTCGCGCGGGCGATGTCGTCCACGGCCCGTTCGAACACCTCGCGATTGTGCGCGGCCGGCGCCCTGAAGCCGGACACCTTCCGCACGTACTGCAGGGCGGCGGCCCTGATCTCGTCCTCGGTGGCCTCCTCGGGGAGCGCGGGCGGGCGAAGGGTCTTGATGCTGCGGCACATGCCTCCAGTCTGCCGCCGCGGGGCGTCGCGCACCCGGCGATCGACCACACGTTCGCGTGAACTGCCCGCCGAAGTAGCCGAAGTTGCTCGCACCTTCAATTCGAACAGACGTACCATTGCCGGGTGGCAGCGATCGATGATTCCGACTTCGACTTCCCCGGCGACCTCCTCGCCGGCCAGGCCGAGCTGCATCAGATCAGGGCCGAGCTCCTGGCCCTGCTCAAGCGGCTCCCCTGGTCGGTCGAGCCCCATGACGCCGTCATGGACACGCAGGGGTGGCGCAAGGTGGAGCGCGCGGCCTCGCCCGGCTGGAGCGAGGACGATCAGGCGGAGGTGGAGAAACTCCGCAGGCGCGAAATGGAACTGGCCGTCTTCGTGACGTGCCACCGGTACTGGTCCGAACTGACGGGCGGCGACGCGGTGCGGGCCCGCGCGCGCCTCAAGCACGTGCACGACGCGCCCGAACCCGAGCGGCCCGCCCAAGAGGGCTCCGGACACGACGAAGGCCCCCGGGCCTGATCGCCGGAGGGCCTTCCATCACGGTGGGCGCGGACGGTTTCGAACCGCCGACATTCTGCTTGTAAGGCAGACGCTCTACCCCTGAGCTACGCGCCCGTGCTCCCGGCGCGCGGCCAGGACGAACCGACAGCCTACCTTGCCGATACCCATGCTCGGCACACGGGTATCGGGGAAAGTCACCCGCCGAACCGCGAACTAATGGACCCGTGTGTTCGTCATTAACCGATGGGAGAATGGACCGGGCAGGGCTGATGACGGCACGGACAGCGCGGGAGAGGTTAGTGACGGCGACGACGACCACAAGGAACCGCCGTGCCCTCACCGACGCCCTGACCCTCGCCCTGCTCCCGCTCCCCCTCCTCGCGGCCACCCTCACGGGCGCGTTCAACGCCGGCGGCACCCGCCGCTGGTTCGGGGGCCGCGCCGAGTCGCAGCGCGCCCAGGCGCAGACCGCCAAGGACGACGCGGCCGCCGCCTTCTACGAGCTGGACACCGCCCAGCGCGACCTGCGCATCTCGATAGAGACGATCACCGCGGTCGACGACTCGCCGGCGGCCCGCCGCGCCGTCGACGACTTCGCGGGCCTCGGCCGCCGCATCGACGAGGTCAGCGGGCAGTACATCACCGCGGTCGACGCCCACGACCTGGACCGCGACGACCTGGAGGCCTCCGCCGCCTCCCGCGCCCATGCCGAACTGACGCAGGCGAAGCAGCAGTTGACGCAGGTCAAGCAGGACCTGGACCGCTTCGCTCAGGGCATCGGACCGCTGCTCGGCAAGGCGGAGACGCAGCTGGCGCGGGTTGCCCCCTCCGTGGAGCGCGCGCGGCAGGCCCTGCTCGCCGCGACGACCGCGCTCGACTCCGTACGGCAGGCCCGGCTGAAGGCCGACGACCTGGCAGCCCGGCTCGCCTCCCTCGGCCCCGAGCTGACCAAGCTCAACCAGGGGGCGGGGCAGCACGGCGTACCGGAGACGCTGGAGCGCGCGGAGCGGGTCGCGCGCGGCGCCGAGTCCGTGCGGGCCGAGGCGGAGCGGCTGCCCGAGCGGGCGGCCGAGATCGACCGCAGGCTCGTCTCGCTGCGCACCCGCGCCCAGGCGCTCCAGACGCGGGCGGGGCAGGTCGAGCCGGTGCTCAGCGAGCTGCGGCGGCGGTTCACGGCCGCGTGCTGGCAGGACCTGCAGTCCGTGCCGGACACGGCGGCGGAGAACGTGCGGCAGGCCGAGTCCAAGCTCGCCGAGGCGCGTGCGGCCCGCGAGAGCCAGGACTGGCCGAACGCGACGGCGCTGCTGTCCACGGTGCGGGCGCTGCTGAACGCGACGGACGAGTCGGTGTCCGCCGCCTCCGACCGCCTGCAGCGGCTGAACGCGGTGTCCAAGGACCCCCGCGCGGAGATCGACCGCACCCGGTTCGCGATCCGGGACGCGCAGCGCCTCGCCATGGCCGGCCGCTCCACGCCCGACCCGCGGCACGCCCGCCCCCTCGACGAGTCGGTGGCCCGGCTCGACCGCGCCGTCGCGGGCCTGGAGGGGCGCCACCCCGACTACTGGCACTTCCTGACGGAGACGGAGGGCGTGCGGCGGACGGTGGCGCGCGTGGTCACGCAGATCCGGGAGGACCGGGGCGGCGGCGTCTGACGTTGGCGTTCCCCGTGTGACGGGCGGATCCTTGAGGTGCGTACGTGCGTCAGGTGCGCACGTATCGCGTCGTGCAAGGAGGCGAGGCGATCATGTCCACGCACGTGCTCCACCCCAGGCCCGGACGCCATGTCACGCTCGACGAGCATCTGCCCCTCGACCACCGGCTCAGCAGGGTGTACCGGACCGGCGCCGGACTGATGGGGCTCGTCCTGCTCGCCTTCGGCATCCTCGGGCTCATTGACAAGATCGGCTTCTTCGACACCCGCGGGGACACCGTCGCGGGCCTGAACACGAACGGCGCGCTGAGCGTGCTGTCCATCTGCGTCGGACTGCTGCTCTTCGTCGGCATGCTGATCGGCGGCAACTTCGCCTCGACGCTGAACATGACGCTGGGCATCCTGTTCATCCTCAGCGGCTTCGTGAACCTGGCGCTGCTGGACACCAGCCTCAACTTCCTGGCGTTCCGCATCCAGAACGTGCTGTTCAGCTTTGTCGTCGGGGTGCTGCTGATGTGCTTCGGCATGTACGGGCGGGTGAGCGGGACGCTGCCGCACGACAATCCGTACTGGCAGGCCAGGCACGCCCCGAACGACCGGGCCCGACCGTACTCTTGACGCATGCCACGCTACGAGTACCGCTGCCGCAGCTGCGCCGCGACGTTCGAACTGTCCCGCCCCATGTCCGCCTCGGCGGACCCGGCCACCTGCCCCGAGGGCCACGAGGACACGGTCAAGCTGCTCTCGACGGTCTCGGTGGCGGGCACGGCACCATCCCCGAGTGCCTCCACCGGCGCCGGCGGAGGCTGCTGCGGCGGCGGCTGCTGCGCCTAGGTCGTGTCCGCAAAGTGGTTGGCGCGTTGGTGTTTTCGTGGTGCGTCGTCATGAGCTGACTGATCAGGCCTGGGTGGTCGTTGAGCCGT
>NZ_JBITCS010000020.1:0-47084 GCF_044453445.1 Streptomyces sp. NPDC051684
TTTTGGCACGCTGTTGAGTTCTCAAGGAACGGACGCTTCCTTTGTACTCACCCGCAGAACATTCTCTGGGGCTTTCCTCCGGGCGCTTCCCTTCGATCTTGCTGTTTTGCGTTTCCGACTCTATCAGACCGTTTCACCGGCCGATTTCCCTCGGGTTTGACGCTTGCCTTCAGGATTTCCGCTTTTGCGGCCCTTTCGGCGAGGTCAAACACTATCAGTCTTTTTTCGGCCCGCTTGCCACACCCCTGCAGGCATGCAGAAATACGGTTCGCATCGCAACTTAGGACTTGATAGATACTGCCGGAGTGTTGGACGCTCAAAGGCGTCTGCTGTCCCCCTGGCAGGGGTACGACAGTACATCGGGCCCGAGCTTCGGCGCAAATCGATTGCCTGCGGCCCCTACGTCCGCCAACCGGGACCTCTCGTAGGGAACCGGGACTTTTTATGACTTACGCTTCTGAACAGTACGCCGTCCAGGACAGGCAGTGACGGCGACCCTGAATCTCCGCCCCCTGGGAGGCTTGCCATGACCAGTGTGACGTCCCCGCTCACCGGACGCGCCATCGGGCTCTCCGCCGTTCCTGACCCGGTGTTCTCCGGTGCGATGGTCGGCCCCGGCTCCGCCATTGACCCCGCGCGCGAGGCGTCCGACGCCGTGGCCCCGGTGGACGGCATTGTGGTGTCCCTTCATCCGCACGCGTTCGTCGTCGTGGATGAGGAAGGCCACGGTGTGCTGACGCACCTGGGCATCGACACTGTCCAGCTCAACGGCGAGGGCTTCGAGCTGCTCGTCAACAAGGGCGACACCGTGCAGCGCGGGCAGGCCGTGGTCCGTTGGGACCCGGCCGCCGTCGAGGCCGCCGGCAAGTCGCCGATCTGCCCGGTCGTCGCCCTCGAGGCCACGGCCGAGTCCCTTTCCGGTGTCGTCGAGGACGGCGACATCAAGGCCGGCGACGCGCTCTTCGGCTGGAAGTGACGCACTCCGTCACTGACGGTCAGCAGGAACTCAACGCGGCGGCAGCGCTCGCCGCACTATCGGAGACGGGTGAGATGGAGACAACGCTGCGAGGCGTCGGCGTGAGCCACGGTGTGGCTATCGGCGAGGTTCGGCACATGGGAACGGCGGTGCTGGAGCCGCCGGCCAAGCAGATTCCCGCCGAGGACGCGGAGCGCGAACAGGGGCGCGCCCGCCAGGCCGTCGAAGCTGTCGCGGCCGACCTGATGGCGCGCGGCAATCTGGCCGGTGGCGAGGCCCAGGCGGTGCTCGAGGCTCAGGCCATGATCGCCCAGGACCCCGAGCTGATGGCCGACGTCGACCGTCGAGTCGCGGTCGGGAGCACGGCCGAGCGCGGCATCTACGACGCGTTCTCGCACTACCGCGAGCTCCTCGCCGGCGCCGGTGAGTACATGGCGGGCCGTGTCGCCGACCTCGATGACGTACGCAACCGTATCGTTGCCCGGCTGCTCGGCGTGCCCATGCCCGGTGTTCCGGACAGCGACAAGCCCTACGTGCTCATCGCCCGTGACCTCGCGCCCGCGGACACCGCGCTTCTGGACCCCACGCTCGTGCTCGGTTTCATCACCGAAGAGGGCGGGCCGACCAGCCACAGCGCGATCCTGGCCCGGGCCCTTGGGGTACCGGCTGTGGTGGCGCTTCCCGGCGCGGGTGAACTCGCCGAGGGCACCGTGGTCGCCGTCGACGGCAGCACCGGTGAGATCTTCGTCGACCCCAGCGCGGACAAGCGTGCCGCGATGGAGGCCGCCGCCGCTGAGCGCAAGGCGGCGCTGGCCGCTTCGACCGGTCCCGGTGCCACCTCTGACGGCCACAAGGTTCCGCTGCTCGCCAACGTCGGCGGCCCGGCGGACGTGCCCGCTGCGGTGGAGGCGGGGGCCGAGGGTGTCGGTCTCTTCCGTACCGAGTTCCTCTTCCTGGACGACAGCAAGAACGCTCCTTCCGAGGAGAAGCAGGTCGAGGCGTACCGGCAGGTGCTCGAGGCGTTCCCCGAGGGCCGTGTCGTGGTGCGGGTGCTCGACGCCGGTGCCGACAAGCCGCTGGACTTCCTGACGCCCGGGGACGAGCCCAACCCGGCTCTGGGCGTGCGCGGTCTGCGGACGCTGCTCGACCACCCGGAGGTGCTGCGCTCGCAGCTGACCGCGCTGGCCAAGGCCTCCGAGGGGCTCCCGGTCTACCTCGAGGTCATGGCGCCGATGGTGGCCGATCGTGCCGACGCCAAGGCGTTCGCCGACGCCTGCCGTGAGGCCGGACTGCAGGCGAAGTTCGGTGCGATGGTGGAGATTCCGTCCGCCGCCCTGCGTGCCCGGTCGGTGTTGCAGGAGGTCGAGTTCCTGTCGCTCGGCACCAACGACCTGGCCCAGTACACGTTCGCCGCGGACCGCCAGGTCGGTGCCGTGTCGCGTCTGCAGGACCCGTGGCAGCCCGCGCTGCTCGACCTGGTCGCGCTGTCCGCGGACGCGGCGAAGGCCGAGGGCAAGAGCTGCGGTGTCTGCGGTGAGGCCGCGTCCGACCCGCTGCTGGCGTGTGTTCTGACCGGTCTGGGGGTCACCTCCCTTTCCATGGGCGCCGCTTCGATTCCGTACGTGCGAGCGACGCTCGGCAAGTACACGCTGGCCCAGTGCGAGCGCGCCGCCGCTGCCGCGCGTGCCGCGGAGTCGGCAGAGGAAGCGCGCAGCGCGGCTCAGGCCGTGCTGTCCGGCGAGTAACCGAGCACGATCGGTGCCTTTCGGAGGGCGCTCCGCCTTTGGGCGGGGCGCCCTCCGCGCTTGTTCGTGGGGTTCAGCCACGCGCAGGTGTCAGTGGAGATGCCTCCCTTCCGGCTTGGCGTCGTCGACTTCTGGTGCAGTGCAGTAGTTCACGCCGGGTTCGGGAGCGGAAAGGTCGCCGGAGTCCGCGTCGGTGCAGTAGGCGTCGAAGACCCGTCCCCCGGGGATCGGCCGGAGTCCCTCGTCCTTCAGGTGCCAGCCGTGGACGCGGGCTTCCTCGCCGGTGACCGAGCTGCGCACGATGACCGCGCTGGCGCGCCGGGTGACGATCGCCAGTGCCAGTACGGCCGTGACCTCCATGGCTGCGGACTCGTCGATCTTGACCGTGCCGGGTTCTGTGGCGTCCACGTGCAGAACGGCGTGTAGGGACTCCCCGTCAGTGAGCACGCTGCACACCCAGTGGTGGGCTCCTTCTCCGAGCGCTTCGATCACTCGCGAGACCAGGTAGGAGGCCCTGGCGAAGGCCATGCGTCCGACGTCCTGCCCGCACACGGCACAAGCGCCTGTCCGGGACAGGACGGATGTGGCGAACTCCCAGGTTGCCTGGCGGACAGCCTCTTCCACGAGTTCCGGGACGAGGTCGGCCATAGGCTGTCCCTGGTAGGAGACCAGGGGTCCTGAGGCCGCGAGTTCGGCGGTGAAGCGGGTACGGCTGGTCGCGTTGTCCGGGTCCAGGCCCTCGTCGCGGCAGAAGTCCGTGAATTCGGCAGGGTCGAAGAGCGTGACCGTCGTGTACCCGCCGGCCGCGGCCTGGGATTTGAGCAGGCCTTCCACCTGGCGCAGATAGACCGTGTGGTCGTCGAAGGCGAAGCTGCGGTAGAGCCGCATGGCCTCGAAGTCCTGCTCGTCGGCCAACAGGCCGATGGTTCCCGCCACTTCACGAAGCAGGACCCTGCGCATGCTGGTCGTCCGGCTGTGTTGCGTGTGCCCCATGATTCCCCCTGAGCGTGCTTGAACGATACTCACTCAGAGTAATCGGGGGCACTGACAACGCTACGTTCGGCGACGGCGCGCCATCGGTGTCGGGCTCCGGTCAGGCCCGCTTGCGGGCGATCTCCTCATAGAACTTGAGGAGATCGAGGTTGTCGATGGAGCCGGGGTTGACCGCCTTTTCCAGCGGGGTGCCCTGGAGCAGGCGCTTGACGGGGACCTCGATGCGCTTGCCGGTGAGGGTGTGCGGGACTCCGGGCGCTTCGATGATCTCGTCGGGCACGTGGCGCGGCGAGAGCTGTTCGCGGATGACCTGCTTGATGCGGCTGCGGAGCGTGTCGTCGAGGGTGGCGCCCTGCGCCAGGTGGACGAAGAGGGGCATCCAGTAACCGCCGTCGGGCTGTTCCAGGCCGATGACGAGTGATTCGCGGATCTCGGGGAGCCGCTCCACGGCCTCGTAGATGTCGGCCGATCCCATCCGGACGCCCTGGCGGTTGAGCGTGGAGTCGGAGCGGCCGTGGATGACCACGGAGCCGCGTTCGGTCAGCGTGATCCAGTCGCCGTGGCGCCAGACTCCGGGGTAGGTGTCGAAGTAGCTGTCGTGGTACCGGCTGCCGTCGGGATCGTTCCAGAAGCGGATCGGCATGGACGGCATCGGGTTGGTGACGACGAGTTCGCCGACCTCGTCGATCACGGGGGCGCCCGCGGGGTCCCAGGCCTGGAGGTCCGTACCGAGACCGGGGGCCTGGAGTTCGCCGATGTGGACGGGGAGCGTCGGTACGGCTCCGGCGAAGCAGGAGCAGACGTCGGTGCCGCCGCTGACGGAGGCGATCCACAGGTCTTCGCGCACCTCGTCGTGCAGCCAGCGGAAGCCGTCCGGCGGGAGCGGGGAGCCCGTGGTGGCGACGCACTTGACGCGGGAGAGGTCGTGGTCGCGCGCGGGGTGCACATCGGCCTTGCGGCAGGCCATGACGTATGCCGCGGAGGTGCCGAAGAGGGTCGCGCCCGTGCGTTCGGCGATCGCCCACTGGGCGCCGGTACCGGGGTATCCGGGGCTGCCGTCGTAGGTGACGATCGTGGTGCCGGTGAGCAGGCCGCCCACGAGGAAGTTCCACATCATCCAGCCGGTGGACGTGTACCAGAAGAAGCGGTCGTCGGGGCCGAGGTCGCAGTGCAGGCCGATCTGCTTGAGGTGCTCGACGAGAATGCCGCCCTGCGACTGCACGATGGCCTTGGGCAGGCCGGTAGTGCCGGAGGAGTAGAGCACCCATAGCGGGTGGTCGAACGGCACGTCTTCGTAGACGGGCGCGACGTCGGCCGAGGTGAGGGCCGACCACTCGAGGGCGCCTTCGGGTGCCTTGGTTCCCAGAAGCGGGATGTGCACCACCGCGCGCAGGGAGGGCAACTGGTCGCGGAGTTCCTGAACGGTCTCGCGGCGGTCGTGCTCCTTGCCGCCGTAGCGGTAGCCGTCGACCGTGAACAGGACGACGGGCTCCACCTGCTGGAAGCGGTCCAGGACGCTGCGTGCGCCGAAGTCGGGGGCGCAGGAGGTCCACACGGCTCCGACGGCCGCCGTGGCGAGCAGGGCGGTGGCGGCTTCGGGGATGTTGGGCAGGTAGCCACTGACCCGGTCACCGGGGCGCACTCCGAGGGCACGCAGTTCCGCGGCCAGCGAGCCGACCTGGCCGCGCAGCTCGGACCAGGTGACGGGGCGGGGTTCCTGGGTCTCGTCGACGTGCAGGATCGCGGGGGTGTCCGCGCGCGCGGGGTCGTCCGCCGTGCGCAGGGCGTGCGCCGCGTAGTTGAGCGTGGCCCCGGGGAACCACTCGGCGCCGGGCATGTCACGGTTGCCGAGCACGCGCGTGTACGGGTGCGTGAAGCGCACGTCGAACCACTCGGTGACGGCCTTCCAGAAGGTCTCGAGTTCGGTGACCGACCAGCGGTGCAGCGCCTCGTAGCCACTGTCGGCGGGCGCGCCGTGCTGCTCGGCCGCCCAGGCCTGGAACCGTGTGATCTGGGCATCGGCGATCTGCTGCTGATCGGGCTGCCAGAGCGGTGACGGGTTCACGGTGGACATGATGCGGCTCCAGGAAGTACGTGCTCGGCTGTGCGTCCTTGGCGCGCACCGCAGAGTGTGCGCCTGACGCGGCTCACAGGACGATGCCACGTGATCGACTTCGACACCAGGGCGTATCCCACATAGTCGGCCCCGTGAAGATGTGCTGGCACCACGGATGAACGGCAGTTGAACGCGGCACGCACGCGTGCGCGTCGGTGGCAGGGTGAGCAGCATGGATGGTCGTGACCTGGCGCGTTTGGCGAAGTCGGTCTCGTCCGTGGGACCGGCCCATGGGTTGCGCTCCCTTCGGGCGTCGTGGCGGCACCGTCGCGCGGACTCGGTGAGCCTCCCCCGGCGGGGCGTCGAGCGGGCCCGGGTGCCGGGTTCCGTGGTCGGTGCGACGCCGGAACCGGGCGGCGGCCTGGTGCGGTTCACGCGGTCCCGGCTGCGCATCGTCGTCACCGTGAGCGGCGCTCTCTTCTGGGGTTGGGACGGAGCCGAACCCGAGCCCTCGTACGCGCTGTCCGGGCTGTGTCCGGAGGCGGATTCGCGGGCGGTGCTCGAACCGGACAAGGACGGCGGCTGGCGGGTGGTCTCCGAGCGGGTGACCGTCGTGGTCTCGCGGCACGGCGCCCTGGAGGTGCGCACGCCGGGCGGGGTGTTGCTGCGCCGCGATCTGCCGCCCCGGTGGTGGGAGCCGGAGGGCGGCGGCGAGGCACGCTGGGCGCAGCGGAGCGAGGTCTCCGCCGACGCACGCTTCTTCGGTCTCGGGGGGCGCGCATCGGGCCCGCGGCTGCGGAACGCGACGTACCGGTTGTGGAACACGGATCCCGGGAGCTCGTTCGGGCGGCAGGACGATCCGTTGTCGCTCACGATGCCGGTGCAGGTGGTGGTCGCGGACGCGGGGACGCATCTGGTGTTCCACGACAACTCGTGGGACGGCGCCGTCAGCCTCCGTGAGGGCAGCGAGGGTGCCGGGTCCGGGCACGACTGTCCAGGGACATCCGAATTGCGCATGGAGGGCGGCCCGTTGCGCTGCTGGGTGGTGGTGGGCACCCCCGCGCGCGTGCTCCACGTCTGGTCGCGGCTGACCGGCGCTCCGGCGGTGCCGCCGGGCTGGGCGCTGGGACACCAGCACGCGCGTTGGGGGTTCGGGGGCGAGCACGAGGTGCGTCGCGTCGTCGCGGACTACCGGGAGCGCCGGCTGCCTCTGGAGGCCGTCCATCTGAACATCGGTCACTTCACGGCGCGTCAGGCATTCACCATCGATCGTGAGCGGTTTCCGTCGTTGCCCAGGCTGGCCGAAGAGTTGCGCGGTGAGGGCGTTCACCTGGTGTCGATCGTCGATCCGGCGGTGAAGGTGCAGCGCGGCAACGCGCTGTACGACGGCGGGCAGGCGATCGACGCCTTCGTGCGGGACGCGGCGGGCAGGCCCGTGCGTGGTGTCGTGTGGCCGGGTGAGTCGATGTATCCGGACTTCACGGCGGAGCGGGTGCGCAAGTGGTGGGGCGGTCTGTACGAGGAGCGGCTCGCGCAGGGCTTCTCGGGTTTCTGGCACGACATGAACGAGCCGGTGTCCTTCGCCGCCTTCGGTGAGCCCACGCTCCCCCGTTCGTCCCGGCACGCGGTCGAGGGGCGGGGCGGGGACCACCGGGAGGCGCACAACGTGTACGCCCTGTGCATGGCTCGGGCCGGCTACGAGGGGCTGCGCGAACTGCAGCCGCAGGAACGGCCCTTCCTGTTCTCCCGGTCCGGCTGGGTGGGGCTGCAGCGCTACGGAGGGACGTGGTCCGGTGACGTCGCCACCGGGTGGGAAGGGCTGCGTTCCTCCCTCTCGTTGGTGATGGGGCTCGGGTTGTGCGGGGTGCCGTATTCCGGGCCCGATGTGGGCGGATTCGACGGGAAGCCGTCACCGGAACTGTTCCTGCGCTGGTTCCAACTGGGTGCCCATATGCCGCTGTTCCGTACGCATTCGGCGCTGCGGGCGGGGCGGCGCGAGCCCTGGATGTTCGGCGAGGAGGTGCTCGACCACGCGCGCGTGGTGCTGGAGGAGCGGCGTCGCCTCTTTCCGTACCTGATGACCCTCGCGCATCTCGCCGGGCGCACCGGCGCCCCGTATGTGCGGCCGCTGTGGTGGGGCGCTCCGGAGGACCGGGCCCTGCGCGACTGTGAGGACGCCTTCTTGTTGGGTGACTCTCTGTTGGTCGCCCCTGTCCTGGAGCAGGGGGTCGAGCGCCGCACCGTGCAGCTGCCGCCCGGACGCTGGTACGACACGGTGACCGGCGCTGCCTTCGAGGGCCCCGGGCAGGTCACGGTGGACGCCCCCCTGTCGCGCATTCCGGTGCTCGCGCGCGGCGGGGCGGTGCTTCCTGTGCGCGATCCCGGCGGAGGCGTCGCCCTGGAGGCGTGGGCGCCGGCCCCGGGGCGTACGGGCGGCGGCCATGCGGCGCGGGACGTCGGGGACGGCTGGGAGGAGCCGGAGATCGAACGGTTCCGGGTGCGCTGGAGCAAGGGGCGTGTCGTCGTCGAGGCCGACCGGGAGAACAGGGAGGTCGAACCGCGGTACCCGGTGCGTGTGCGCGGCCTGTGAGTGGCTCTCGGCGCACGGCAGCGCCGACTGCCACGGGGATTCGTTCCTACAGGTAGCGGCCCTCGAACCAGGCCTTCACCGCAACCGTATGGAGCGGAAACGCCAGTTCGGTCGGTCGGCGCAGCAGGTGCCAGCCGTCCGTCTCGTCCGTGGGCGCGCTGGTGGGCAGGAAGCCCGCCGGGCGCTCGGGCAGGAGGCCGAAGAGCAGTAGGTGGCCGTCCGGGGCGCTCATGGCGTCCACGAGGCGTACGTCGCGCGCCGCGGCGACGATGCCCGTCTCCTCCTGGAGTTCGCGGACGACGGCTCGGCGCCAGTCCTCCCGGTCGTCGATGAAGCCGCCCGGCAGGGCGGGCTCCCCGCGCGCGGGGGCGATGGTTCGGGTGATCGCCACGAGCGCGGTGCCCACCGTGTCGTACACCGGTTGCAGGGCGATGGCCACGGGGAGCGGGTTGCGGTAGGCGACGGAGTCACAGGCCCGGCAGGTGCGGGGCCAGCCGTGCACCTCGGCCCCGTAGGCGGCCCCACAGCTCGAACAGTGGGAATCCGGAACGGGGTTGACCGTGGGGTGGGTTGATGCGGACACGGCGCGGACTGTATCCGATCACTCGGCCGCGGTCTTCCCCGGTGGGCCGGGCTCCTGATAGGAGCTGATCCATGACTCGAGCCTCCAACGCCCTGCGGAAACTCGCCGCCCTGGCCGCCGCCGCACTGCTCGGCGTGGCCGCCGCACCCGCGGCCGCCCATGCGACGCCCGCCCCCAAGGCGCCCAAGGACTTCGTGGCGCTCCATGACGTGGACCCCACGATCATCCAGGAAATGCGCTACTACACGCAGCACGACTTCATGGGTGAGCCGGTCGACGGCTACAAGAAGCCGATGTGCCTCCTCACGAGACCGGCCGCCCAGGCGCTGCACAAAGCGCAGCTCGGTCTCCTGAAGGGGGGCTACTCGCTGAAGGTGTACGACTGTTACCGCCCGCAGCGCGCGGTCGACCACTTCGTCCGCTGGGCGAAGGATCTGGACGACCAGAGGATGAAGGCGGAGTTCTATCCGCGGGTGGACAAGACTCGCCTGTTCGCGGACGGCTACATCGCGGAGAAGTCGGGCCACAGCCGTGGCTCCACCCTGGATCTGACCGTCGTGAAGCTGCCCGCCCTGCCCACGCGTCCCTACGTACCCGGGGAGAAGCTCACGCCCTGCTACGGGCCGAAGGCGGAGCGCTTCCCCGACAACTCGCTGGACATGGGCACCGGGTTCGACTGCTTCGACACGCTCGCCCACACGGACGATCCGCGCGTGCAGGGCGTGCAGCGGGCCAACCGGGACCTGCTGCGCAACGCCCTCGGCGCGCAGGGGTTCGTCAACCTGCCCGAGGAGTGGTGGCACTACACGTACAAGCCCGAGCGCTACCCGGACACGTACTTCGACTTCCCGGTCTCCAGGCGTTCGCTGACGGGGCGGTGACGCGGCGGGCGCGACCGGAAGCACCCCCGTGGATCCCGGTCGCGCCCTCACCGATCACGGACGCCGGTCGGGCGCGGGCGGTTCTGCGGGACCCCTGACGTCATCCGGTTCCCCGTGGCACACTTCTGACGTTCCGTCAGATTCATTGCCGGGGAGGAACTGTGGCGCGTACGCGAACGCCTGTCGTGGCCGACTGGTTCAGCGGAGAGGGGGACGACTTCCGCCTGCTGGGCACGCGCTGCTCCGCGTGCGCGTCGGTGTTCTTCCCGCGCGAGGACGGGGCGTGCCGCAATCCCGCTTGTGCGGGTGGCGAGCTGGTGGAACTGCCGTTGTCGCGCCGCGGACGCGTCTGGTCGTACACGGACGCCAGGTACCGACCACCGGAGCCGTATGTGTCGGATCGGGAACTTCCCTGGCAGCCCTACGCGTTGATCGCTGTGGAGCTTGCCGCAGAGCGACTGGTCGTGCTCGGTCAGGGGGCTCCGGGCGTCTCCGTGGCCGACCTCGCGGTCGGCATGGAGGTGGAGGTCGTACCGGGCGTGCTCAACGAGGAGGGGGACGACGAGACCGGGACGACGTGGACGATGTGGCACTGGCGGCCGACGGGGGTGACGGCATGACGGGGGACGTGGCGGTTCTCGGTGCGGGCATGCATCCCTGGGGCAAGTGGGGGCGCAGCTTCGTCGAGTACGGGGCTGCGGCGGCGCGGGCCGCGCTCGCCGACGCCGGGGTCGACTGGCGCGACGTGGGCTCGATCGTCGGCGCGGACACGGTGCGCGGCGGCTATCCCGGTTACGTGGCGGGAGCGACGTTCGCGAAGGCACTCGGGTGGCAGGGTGCCCGCGTGGCCAGCGTCTACGCGGCCTGCGCTTCGGGGGCCCAGGCGGTCAACACGGCGCGGGCGCAGATCCTTGCGGGGCTCGCGGACGTCGTGCTCGTGGTGGGGGCCGACGCCGCACCCAAGGGGTTCTTCAAGCCCGCAGGGGGCGACCGTCCGGACGATCCCGACTGGTTGCGCTTCCGTGCGCTCGGGGCGACCAACCCGACGTACTTCGGTCTGTACGCGCGCCGACGCATGGCCGTGCACGGGGACACACTCGAGGACTTCGCCCAGGTCAAGGTGAAGAACGCCGCCTCCGGCGCGCTGAACCCGAACGCGCGCTACCGCAAGACCGTGACGGCAGAGGACGTCGCCGCCTCCGCCGTGGTCGCCGACCCGCTGCGGCTGCTCGACATCTGTGCGACGTCGGACGGCGGTGCGGCGCTGGTGTTGTCCAGCATGGAGTTCGCGCGGCGGCACGGAGCGGCGGATCCGGTCCGCATCCGAGCCGTGTCGACAGTGACGCCGACGTATCCGAACACCGTGCTCGACCTCCCGGACATCGCCACGGACTCGGCCGCGGGAGTCGCCCCCGAAGGCCCGACGTTCCGCGCCTCGATCGCCCGCGCCGCCTACGAAGAGGCGGGGATCGGTCCCGAGGACCTGTCCCTGGCGGAGGTCTACGACCTGTCCACGGCCTTGGAACTGCAGTGGTACGAGGATCTCGGGCTGTGCGGCGAGGGTGAGGGCGCGAAGCTGCTGCGGGAGGGCGCGACCGCCCCCGGGGGCCGAATACCCGTGAACAGCAGCGGTGGACTCGCCTCCTTCGGGGAAGCGGTGCCGGCGCAGGCGATCGCCCAGGTCTGCGAGCTGACATGGCAGTTGCGGGGCGTGGCGGGCGACCGGCAGGTGGCCGGGGCCAGGGCCGGGATCACGGCCAACCAGGGCCTGTTCGGTCACGGTTCGTCGGTCGTGGCGGTGCGCTGACCACCATGTGCGTACGCTGCGTGGCCGTACGGGAATGGTGCGTGAACAGCGCGTGAACCGGCCCTGCCGGCGCCCGTGTGACGCCATCATGCTGCCGTGCACACCTGGCCGGACAGCCTCCGCTTCGCCTTCCAGCCCGTGGTCAATCTGGCCACGGGGTCGGCCGCGGCTCTGGAGATACTCGCCCGCCCCGAGTCGGGTGACGTGCTCGCGCGGGCGCATCGCGAGCCCGAACTGGACGGCGACCTCGCCGCGTTGGCGATCCGCGACGCCGCACGCAGGGAGACGCTGCTGCCGTTGCACGTGAACGTGTTCGCCGGCACGCTCGCCGACCTGGGCGGTCTTGATGCGCTGCGGCGCGCGGTGCAGGACTCGGGCCGGCTGCCGTGGGAGGTGACCGTCGATGTGGGGCCGCCATTCACGCACGTGCCGCACCGCGCCCTCCTGGAGGGCGTCGCGATGCTGCGCAAAGAGGGTTTCCGGGTCTGCGCCGACGGCGTGGGCGACGGCGACGTACCCCTGCGGCTGCTAGACGATCTCGCGCCCGACCTGATCAAACTCGACGCCTCGCTGCTGTCGCGTGGGGCGACGGTGCGGGCCATGCGGACGCTGTGCGAGGAGATCGGCGCGCTGCTCGCGGTCGAGGGGGTGGAGACCGAGACCCAGTGCATGGCGGCCCGCGACGCCGGGGCGCAGCTCGCGCAGGGCAATCTGTTCGCCCCTGCGGCCCGATTGCCGATCTCCGAGGTGTTCGTGCCCCAACTGTCCCCGGCCGTCGGCTCGGCGCGGCCGGCCGCGCCGCGGGTGCGGGACTTCGTGCGGCCCGCGGCGCTGCTGCCCGATTCGGCGTCCGCGGAACAGGTGCGGCGCCGGCTCACCGGGGCGGTCGAGGTGACCGGGGTGCTGCTGGTCGACGCCGCCGGGGTGCCGGTGCGATCGGTGCAGCGGGACCGCTTCCTGCTGTCGCTGTCCACGCGCTACGGGCACGCCCTGTACGCCGACCGGCCCGCCGCGCGGCTCGGCGACCGACCGCGGACGGTGGGCAGCACGGCGACCGCCTGGGAGGTGCTCGACGTGGTCGCGGACGGCGAGCACGCCCGCACCGCCGACGACGTCGCCGTGGTGGACGACGACGGGCGCTGTGTCGGCGTCGTACGCCTCACCGACCTCGTACGGGCGCTCGCCGAGAGCCGGGTCGAGGAGGCCGCCGGGCTCAATCCGCTGACGCGGTTGCCGGGTTCGGACGCCGTGACGGGCGAGCTGGACCACTGGGTGGCGCAGGGCCGCGGCTTCGCCCTGAGCTGGCTGGACATCGACGGGTTCAAGCAGGTCAACGACGGCGCCGGGTTCGCGGCGGGCGACGAGCTGATCCGTGCAGTGGGGCAGGCCCTCACGCGTACTCAGTCGGAGTCCGTGCGGGTGGGGCACATCGGGGGTGACGACTTCCTGGTCCTGGCCGATCCGGAGCGACTCGGTCCGCTGGCGGCCGCGGTTCTCGACGCCCCCTGGTCGGCGGGTGGCAGGGCGGTGACGCTGTCGCTGGCCACGGTGGTCTGCCCGCCCGGCGGCGTGGCCGACCATCGGCAGGCGGCCGCGCTCCTCGCCCCGCTCAAGAAGGCCGCGAAGGCGCTCACCGGGGCGAGTTGGGTATGCGGTCAGGCGGGGCGCGAAGGCTTCGACGTGCGCCGCGGCGCACGCTCCACGGCCGCAGCGTGCGATCCGAGGGGAGCGCCGACCGCCGGTTAACCGTTGCCGTCCACGACCTTGACGCTCCAGTACGGCCGGTGAACACTTCCGGGTGTCAGTCGGCATCGCCGCAAATCGGCCCACCGCTGCTCGGGGCCCCGCCTGCCCCAGGTGCGCTTTTCTGCCGGGATGTGGCAGGTCAGGGCCGCTCCCCCACGTGTGGTTCCGACTGTGCGGGCACGCTCGTCACGGACGCCGGGCGGGGCGCGGGGCATCCCTGCCCACGGCAGCCGTGGTTCAGAACCAGCCATGGAAACGCACCCTGCACGGAGGACCGGGGAGCACTGCCCCGGGCGAGGGCCTAGGAGCCGCCATGAGCAACGGAGACATCTTCGTCGGTGAGGTCATCGGCACCGGCATTCTGATCCTGTTCGGCGCGGGCGTCTGCGCCGCCGTCACCCTGAAACACTCCAAGGCGAAGGCCTCCGGGTGGGTCGTCATCGCGTTCGGCTGGGGCTTCGGCGTGCTGGCCGGCGCCTACACGGCCGCGCCCCTGTCGGGCGGTCACCTCAACCCCGCGGTCACCATCGGCATCGCGGTCGACACCGGCAAGTGGGACAAGGTCTGGGTCTATCTGCTCGGCCAGATGGTCGGCGCGATGCTCGGCGCGGTCCTCGCCTACCTGGTGTACCTCGCGCAGTTCAACGCGAACGTCGGTTCGGGCGAGGAGTCCGCGGAGGACGGCCCGACGCCGACGCTCGGCATCTTCTCGACGATCCCCGAGATCCGGAACCTGGCCGCGAACCTGATCACCGAGATCATCGCGACGATCGGTCTCGTCCTGCCCATCCTCGCGTTCGGACTCACCAAGGGACTCGGCGAGTCCGGCACGCAGGTACTGATCGTGGCGCTCCTGGTCGTCGGCATCGGTCTGTCGCTCGGCGGGCCGACGGGCTACGCGATCAACCCCGCGCGCGACCTGGGCCCGCGCATCGTGCACCAGTTCCTTCCCATCCCCAACAAGGGGACGTCCGACTGGGGTTACGCTCTCGTCCCCGTCGTCGGGCCGCTCATCGGCGGCGCGCTGGCCGGGGTCATCTACAACGCAGCGTTCTGAAGCTCGGACACACACTCGAACGTCTTCTTACGAAGGGGTAGCCATGCCCGACACTTCCGTGAAGTACGTCGCCGCCATCGACCAGGGCACCACCTCGAGCCGCTGCATCATCTTCAACCAGGACGGTAAGATCGTCGCCGTCGACCAGCGCGAACATCGCCAGATCTTCCCGAAGCCGGGCTGGGTGGAGCACGACGCCACCGAGATCTGGTCCAAGGTCCAGGCCGTGGTCGCGGGCGCGATCGCCAAGGCGGGGCTGCGCGCGGACCAGCTCAGCGCCCTCGGCATCACCAACCAGCGGGAGACGACGGTCCTTTGGGACCGGGCCACCGGCAAGCCCGTGCACAACGCGATCGTGTGGCAGGACACGCGGACCTCCGCGCTCTGCAATGAGCTGGGCGGCTCCGACGGGCAGGACCGCTTCCGCGAGACGACGGGACTGCCCCTGGCGAGCTACTTCTCCGGGCCCAAGGCGGCCTGGCTGCTCGACAACGTGCCGGGCCTGCGGGCCAGGGCCGAGCGCGGCGAGCTGGCCTTCGGCACGATCGACTCATGGCTGATCTGGAACCTCACCGGCGGCACCGACGGCGGCGTGCACGTCACCGACGTCACGAACGCCGGGCGCACCATGCTGATGAGCCTGGAGACCCTCCAGTGGGACCAGTCGATCCTGTCGGCGATGAACGTGCCGGAGTCGCTGCTTCCGGAGATCCGTTCGTCCGCCGAGGTGTACGGCACGGCCGTCGGCCAGCTGGCCGGCGTCCCGGTCGCCTCCGCGCTGGGCGACCAGCAGGCGGCGGTGTTCGGGCAGGCCTGCTACGACACCGGCACCGCGAAGAACACGTACGGGACGGGCAGCTTCCTGCTGCTCAACACCGGTAACAGGCCGGTGCCCTCGAAGAACGGCCTGCTCACCACCATGGGGTACAAGATCGGCTCCGAGGCGCCCGTGTACTGCCTCGAAGGGTCGATCGCGATCACGGGTGCCCTGGTGCAGTGGTTCCGCGACCAGCTCGGCATCATCAAGACCGCCGACGAAATCGAGACGCTCGCGGCCAGCGTGGACGACAACGGCGGCGCGTACATCGTGCCCGCGTTCTCCGGTCTGTTCGCGCCCTACTGGCGCTCCGACGCGCGCGGCGTCGTCACCGGCCTCACCAGGTACGTCACGAAGGCCCACCTCGCGCGCGCCGTCCTGGAGGCGACGAGCTGGCAGACCCGTGAGGTCGTCGACGCGATGTACCAGGACTCCGGGGTGCAGATCACGACCCTGAAGGTCGACGGCGGAATGACCAAGAACAATCTGCTGATGCAGCATCAGGCGGACGTCCTGGGCGTGCCCGTGATCCGCCCCAGGGTCTCCGAGACGACGTGCCTGGGCGCCGCGTACGCTGCTGGGCTCGCGACAGGCGTGTGGAACGACCTGGACGAGCTCAAGGCGCACTGGCAACGCGACGCCGAGTGGTCTCCCTCGATGGACGCGGGCGTCCGGGACCGCGAGTACGACAACTGGCGCAAGGCCGTGGAGAAGAGCTTCGGCTGGCACGAGGACGGGGAAGGCGCGTAGGGCACGTCCACGCGCGTATGTACGCGCGCGTGGTGACGTACAGCCATGCACGCGCGTAGGCGGCGGTTCACACCCCGGTCGGCGGGGGTGTGAGCCGCCGCCGCGCGTGCCGGGGGGGCTCAGGTCGCGGCGGGCTGTCTGCGATCGGCGGCTTCCGCGGCATGGCCGACGACGCCGATCAGGACCTCCTTGACCGACTCCTTGTCGCGCGCGTCGCACAGGATCACCGGGACGTCGGGGTCGAGGTCGAGCGCCTGGCGGACAGCGTCGGCCGGGTGGCGTGCGGCGCCGTCGAAGCAGTTGACGCCGACGATGAACGGTATGGACCGCCGCTCGAAGTAGTCGACCGCGGCGAAGCAGTCCTCCAGGCGGCGGGTGTCCGCGAGGACGACCGCGCCCAGCGCGCCGGTCGCCAACTCGTCCCACAGGAACCAGAAGCGGTCCTGGCCCGGTGTGCCGAAGACGTAGAGCACCAGGTCGTCGCGGAGCGTGATCCGGCCGAAGTCCATCGCCACCGTGGTGGTGCTCTTGCGCTCGACGCCCGCGGTGTCGTCCACGGGACGGCCGGCCTCCGTCAGGACTTCCTCCGTGCGCAGCGGCCGTATCTCGCTGACCGCGCCGACCAGCGTCGTCTTGCCCACGCCGAAGCCGCCCGCCACCAGGATCTTGAGCGTCACGGGCTCGACCGGGGCCTTGCGGCGCTCAGAACGCCCGAAGATCATGACTGTGTCTCTCCTGCCTCGCTGGTGTCGCTGTCTCGGGTACTGCTGCTCGCCTCCGGCGGCCCGTAGCCGCCGCCTCCGGGCGTTTCGACGACGAGTACGTCGCCGGGGGCCACCTCGGCCGTGTCGCTGCCGTCGAGGCGGGTGACGGTGCCGTCCACGCGCTCCACGGAGTTGGCGCCGAGGGCTCCGGGGGCGCCGCCCGCCATCCCGTAGGGCGGCACCCTGCGGTGCTGGGTCAGCGTGGAGACGGTCATCGGTTCACGGAAGCGGATGCGCCGCACCGCACCGTCGCCGCCCGGCCAGCGGCCCGCTCCCCCGCTGCCGCGCCGCACCGAGAACTCCTCCAGGAGGACGGGCAGTCGCCATTCGAGGACCTCGGGGTCGGTGAGCCGCGAGTTGGTCATGTGGGTCTGCACGACGGGAGCGCCGGGGAAGCCGTCACCCGCGCCGGAACCGGAGGCCACGGTCTCGTAGTACTGGTGGCGCGCGTTCCCGAAGGTGATGTTGTTCATCGTGCCGGAGCCCTCGGCCTGCACGCCCAGGGCCCCGTAGAGCGCTCCGGTGATGGCTTGCGACGTCTCCACGTTGCCCGCGACGACCGCGGCGGGCGGCTCGGGCAAGAGGAAGGAGCCGGGCGGTACGACGATGTCGAGGGGGCGCAGGCAGCCGTCGTTGAGCGGGATGTCGTCGCCCACGAGCGTCCGGAAGACGTACAGGACGGCGGCGTTGACGACGGCGAACGGGGCGTTGAAGTTCGTGGCGAGCTGGTCGGAGGTTCCGGTGAAGTCGACGGTGGCGCGGCGCTGTGCGCGGTCCACGCTCACGCGCACACGGATGACCGCGCCGGAGTCGGTCTTGTAGTCGTACTCGCCCTCCTCCAGGGTGTCGATGACACGCCGCACGGATTCCTCGGCGTTGTCCTGTACGTGCTTCATGTAGGCGAGCACGACGTCCAGGCCGAAGTTGTCGATCATGCGGGCGACTTCGTCGACGCCCTTCTGGTTGGCCGCGATCTGCGCGCGCAGGTCGGCGAGGTTCGTCCGCGGGTTGCGGGAGGGGTGGGGCGCCTCCGTCAGCAGGCGCAGCGTCTCCTCCTCGCGGAACCGGCCGGCCTCGACGAGCAGCCAGTTGTCGAAGAGCACGCCCTCTTCGTCGATGGTGCGGCTGTTCGCGGGCATGGAGCCGGGGGCGATGCCGCCGATCTCGGCGTGGTGGCCGCGCGACGCGACGTAGAACAGGATCCGGTCGCCGTCCGTGTCGAAGACCGGGGTGATCACGGTGACGTCGGGCAGGTGCGTACCGCCGTGGTACGGGTCGTTGACGGCGTAGGTATCGCCGGGGCGCATGGTCGAGCAGCGGCGGATGACCTCCTTGACGCTGGTGCCCATCGAGCCCAAGTGCACAGGAATGTGCGGGGCGTTGGCGACCAGACTGCCGTCGGGGTCGAAGAGCGCGCAAGAGAAGTCCAGGCGTTCCTTGATGTTGACGGACTGCGAGGTCGACTCGAGGCGGGCGCCCATCTGCTCGGCGATCGACATGAAGAGGTTGTTGAAGACCTCGAGCCTGACCGGATCGACCTCCGTGCCGGCTTCCGTTCCGTACTCCGCGTAATTTTCCGTGCCGGGCTCGGAACTCTCCGTAATCGCCGACCCTTCCATGACCAGGTGGCCGTCGTCCGCGAGGGCCACCTGCCAGCCCTCGTCGACGACGGTCGTCGAGCCGTCCTCGGCGAGGATCGCCGGTCCCTGGACGGACTCGCCGGGCGTGAGTCGGTCCCGGTGGTGGAGGGGTACGTCCCGCCAGGCTCCGCCGGTGTGCAGGCGGACGGTCGCGGGGGCGTCCGGGGTGCTGGTGCGGGGTGCGAGGTGGGAGAGATCGGGGGGATCGGTCAGACCAGTGGCTTCCACGGAGAGTGATTCGACGACGAGCGGTCGGTCCAGGGAGAAGGAGTAGTGAGCGCGATGACGTTCTTCGAAGGCGCGGGTCATGGCGTCGGGTTCGGCAAGTTGCACGGTGAGCGCGGTGTCCGTGCCGTCATAGCGGAGCTGGGCCCTGCGCACGATCCGGATGCGCTGCTCCGGGACGTCCTCGGCGCGCAGTTCCTCGCGTGCGGCGCTCTCCAGGTCGTCGGCCGTCTTGAGGATGTGCGGCATCGAGGCGGCGTCGACGGCGGCCTCGACGGACTGTTCCCGCATGGCCGTGGTGTCGGCGAGCCCGATGCCGAGCGCCGAGAGGACGCCTGCCATGGGCGGTACGAGGACCGTCCGGATGCCAAGTTCGTCGGCGACCTTGCACGCGTGCTGGCCACCGGCACCACCGAAGGTGGTGAGGGCGTAGCGGGTGACGTCGTGGCCCTTCTGCACGGAGATGCGCTTCACCGCGTTGGCGATGTTCGCCACGGCGACCTGGAGGTAGCCCTCGGCCACCTGCTCAGGGGTGCGCGCGTCACCGGTCCGCTCGCGGATCTCGGCCGCGAGGTCGGCCAAGCGCTCGCGTACGAGACCGTCGTCGAGCGGCTGGTCCCCTTCGGGGCCGAACACCTGGGGAAAGTGGGCAGCTTGGACGCGTCCGAGGGCGACGTTGGCGTCGGTGACCGTGAGCGGTCCGCCGCCCCGGTAGCAGGCCGGCCCCGGCACCGCGCCCGCCGAGTCGGGGCCGACCCGGTAGCGGCTGCCGTCGAAGTGCAGCACGGAGCCGCCGCCTGCCGCGACGGTATGGATGTCCAGCATGGGCGCGCGCAGCCGTACTCCGGCGATCTGCGTGGTCAGGACCCGCTCGTACTCGCCCGCGAAGTGCGAGACGTCGGTGGAGGTCCCGCCCATGTCGAAGCCGATGACGCGGTCGAAGCCCGCGCGCCCCGACATCCGGGCCATACCCACGATGCCGCCCGCGGGTCCGGACAGGATGGCGTCCTTGCCGCGAAACTGACCGGCCTCCGCGAGCCCGCCGTTGGACTGCATGAACATCAGCCGCACATCGGGGAGTTGCTCGGCGACCTGGCGCACGTAGCGGCGCAGGACGGGCGAGAGGTAGGCGTCGACGACGGCCGTGTCGCCCCGTGGCACGACCTTCATGAGCGGGCTGACCTCGCTGGACAGCGAGATCTGGGGGAAGCCGATGCGCTCGGCGAGGGCGCCGATCGCGCGCTCGTGATCCGCGTGCAGATGACTGTGCAGGCAGACGACGGCCACCGCCCGGATGCCGTCTTCGTAGAGTCCGCGCAGCGAGGCTTCGAGGGGGTCGAGGTCGAGCGGCGTGATCACCTCGCCCTGGGCGTCGACACGTTCGTCCACTTCGATGACACGCTCGTGGAGCAGTTCGGGCAGTTCGATGCGGCGGGCGAAGATGTGGGGCCGGTTCTGGTAGGCGATCCGCAGCGCGTCCCGGAAGCCGCGCGTGACGATGAGGGCGGTGGGCTCTCCGCGGCGCTCCAGGAGCGCGTTGGTGGCGACGGTGGTGCCCATGCGCACGGAGTCAACGAGGTCGGCGGGGTCGCCACCGGGCGCCTGGTCCGCGGCCTCGCCCGCCCCTTCGTCCTCACCCTCACCCGCGCCCCCGCCCCCGCCCTCGCCGAGGAGCTCGCGGATCGCGAACACGGCCGGGTCGGCGTAGCGCGACGGATGGTCGGAGAGCAGTTTGTGCGTGACCAGGCGGCCGTCGGGCCGCCGGGCCACGACATCCGTGAAGGTGCCGCCACGGTCGATCCAGAACTGCCAGCCTGCCACGTGTGTCTCCCGCCGTCCGCCCCGTTCCTGTGCCTCGCAGGCTCCGCTGTCGGATCAGAGCGCTCTGAGGCCGTCGATCACGTCGCGGAGAATACTCGTGTCGGGCAGCTGAGCCGGTGGGACCGGCCGCGTCACATGGACGAGTTCGTCGTCGACGAGATCCCCGATGAGGACCCGCACGACTCCGATCGGAAGATCGAGCTCCGCGGCCAGTTCGGCCACGGACTGCGGGGCGTCCTGGCAGAGTTCGACGATGTCGACGTGTTCCGGCGACAGCGTCTGGTCCTTCCCGGGGTCGCCTTCGTGCTGTTCGGCGACGACGACCGCGATCAGATCGAGCCGGTGCTGGGCCGCGCTGGTGGTGCGGCCGCGCGTCATGGCGTACGGGCGTACGACGGGACCCGCGTCGTCGTCGAACCAGTGATGCGTCTCGTGACCGTCTGGTCTCATGTCAACCCACTACCCTCCGGCGGGCAGATCCGTGCGCCGGGCCGTCCCCAGATGCGCTCCGACCCTCTTGACCAGCAGGGTCATCTCGTAGGCGACGAGGCCGACGTCGGAGTCGGCGTCGGACAGGACCGCGAGGCAGCTGCCGTCCCCCGCCGCGGTGACGAACAGGAAGGCCTCGTCGAGTTCGACGACCGTCTGCCGGACGCCGCCCGCCTCGAAGTGCCGGCCCACGCCCTTGGCGAGGCTGTGGAATCCGGAGGCCACGGCGGCGAGGTGTTCGCTGTCCTCGCGGCTGAGCCCTTCGGAAACGCCCGTCGGCAGCCCGTCGCCGGAAAGCACCATCGCCTTGCGGATGCCGGCGACACGCTCGACCAGGTCGTCAAGGAGCCAGTTCAGCTCACCGACGCCTCCGTTGGTGGTCTGCGCATTGGCCTTCGGCGCGGTCATCGACCGTCCCCCTCAGAATTCGTTCCTCGTGCTGTACCGTCGGCGCGCTCATCGCCCGCGGCGTTCTCCGCTCGTCCACGCCGCCAACCGCGCTGGAGCGAGGCCATACGGCTGCGCACCTCGTCGGCGTCCCGGTCGGGCAGTCGTGCGGAGGGAGTCCTGTCTTCGGCCGGTGCCGCGCTGTCGCCGCGCAGGTCCGGTCCGTCCTTCAACTGCGGCGCCAGATTGGCCTGTCGGACGCGGCGGGGCAGACCGCCGGCAGTGGTGCCGGGCGTGCCGCCGGGCTGCGGGGCGTCGGCCACGGGCTCGGGGGCCTCGCGCGGTGCCGGAACCTCCTCCACCGCACGGGCACGGCGCCTGGGGAGATCTGTCGGGGCGTCACGCGGTCCGTCGCCGCTGGCGTCGCTGCCGCTGGCGCCGTTGCCGTTGCCGTTGCCGTTGCCGCGGTCGTGCCGTTCACCAGGTTCGGGCCCGGTGCGGTCGGCCTCGCCGGGCCGGCTGTGGGTCACGGGTCTGCCGTGCGAGCTGACAAGCTTGGGCACGCGGCGGCGCGGGAGCGGCAGTGGCCCGTCCGCACCGGCCGCCGGGTCCTGCCCGTCGCGGTCCCCGGAGCGGCTCGGGCCGCCGGTGCGGCGGGAGATGTCCGTGCGACGGGAGGCGTCCGTGCCATCGGTCCCCGCGCCGTCGTCCTCAGCCTGCTGGTGCTGTTCTCCAGGAGGGCCGACCACGGTGCGGCGGGGGCGGAACAGGCTGCCGCGCTCGCTGTCGTCGTCGCCCAGGGCCCCGGGGAACCGGGTCATGTCGGAGGTCGTCAGCGGGGCCTCGAGCTCGACCGGCCCGTCGACCACGGAGGCCGGCAGACCGGGCAGACCGGGCAGACCGGGCACGGCGCCAGGCTTCGCGCGCGTCACCGACGGGGCCGTGCGGCGGGGCGCGTTGGGCCGGTCGAGACGGAAGCCGGCGCCCTCGGTGTCCGGGGCGTCCGTGAGCAGGGCGTCCGGGATGAAGACGACCGCGGTGGTGCCGCCGTAGGGCGAGGGCTGGAGGGAGACGCGGATGTTCTGCCGCTGGGCGAGGCGGCTGACCACGAACAGGCCGAGTCGGTCGGTGTCGGAGAGCTCGAACTCCGGTGTCTCGGCGAGCCGCAGGTTGGCGTCGAGCAGTGCGTCGGGGGCCATGCCGAGCCCGCGGTCATGGATCTCCAGGGTGAAGCCGTTGGCGACGCGCTCGCCGACCACCTGCACGGCGGTGTGCGGGGGCGAGAACACCGTGGCGTTCTCCAGGAGTTCGGCCACGAGGTGGGTGAGGTCGGCGACGGCGGGCCCGGTCACGGCGATCCGCGGCAGCCGCCGCACCTCGATGCGCTCGTAGTCCTCCACCTCGGCGACGGCCGCGCGCACGATGTCCATGAGCTGGACGGGGCGGCGCCACTGCCGGGACGGAGCGGCGCCGGAAAGGATCACAAGACCCTCCGCGTGGCGGCGCATCCGGGTGGTGAGGTGGTCGAGGCGGAACAGGTCGGCGAGCTCGTCGGTGTCCTCGGTCCTGCGCTCCATGGTGTCGAGCAGGGTCAGCTGCTTGTGCAGCAGGACCTGGCTGCGCCGGGCGAGGTTGACGAAGACCTCGGATACGCCGCGGCGCAGCTCGGACTGCTTGACGGCGGCTTCGACGGCGGACCGCTGCAGGGTGTTGAGCGCCTGGCCGACCTGGCCGATCTCGTCCTTGTCGTATTCGAGGCGCGGCGCCTCGGTCTCCACGTCGACCTCGTCGCCCGCGGCGAGGCGGCGCATCACCCCGGGGAGTCGCACGCCGGAGGCCTCGTGCGCCTCCAGGCGGAGCCGGCGCAGGTCGCGGACGAGTCCGCGGCCGATGCGTACGGACAGATACAGCGAGAAGAGCAGGGCGAGCAGGCCGAGCACTCCGGCGACCCCGGCCCTGACCAGGACGTCGATGGCCTCGGGGCGGGCGCGGTCCTGGTAGCGCTCGGTCGCGGCGGTGTCCCGGTCGACGAGGTCGGAGAGCACCGACTGGGACGCCTTGTCCCAGCTCCGCGCGGTGACGCCCCGGGGTGTGCCGGGCGAACCGTTGACGACCGCTTCCTCCGTGGTGCGCAGCGGGTTGGTGTCCGGGCTCTTCCAGTACCGCTGGTAGCGGGCGCGTTCGGAGTCGGGTAGGAGCGCGAGATTGCTCTCGTAGAGGAGGGAACGCTGGGCGACGAGGTCGGAGACCTGCCGCAGTTCCTGCTGGTTGAACCGGCCGGCGACGAGTCCCGAGCCGACCAGGGCGTCCTCCTGGGACAGGAGTTCGCGTGCCTTGAGCACGCCGACGAGGGCGCGCGCCTGGCGTTCCACCTTCGCGTCGTCGAGGGCCGTGAGGTCGAGCAGGAAGTCGTACGTCGGCGCGATGAGGCGGTTGTAGAACTCGAGGGCCTGGGCGCGGGTCACGGTGCCTTCGTCGACGTTCCGGCGAAGCGACGCGATGCCTTCGAGTCCCTCGACGGCGGCGTCGAGGGAGACCCGGGCGTCGCCGTCCAGGCCCTCGCGGGCGTCGCCGTCGCGCACCTTCTCCTTGATCCGGGTGATCGACTCGTCGGCCGCGGTCCGCTTGGCCCGCAGCGCCGACTGGGCGTCGGAGGCACGGGGATCGGCGAGGTACACGAGCGTCTGGCGGCGTTCCTCCTGCAGGGTGCGGCCCGTGGCGACCAGCGGGTAGGCGACCGAGTCGATCGCCTGGCCCGCGGAGATCAGCTGGACGGCGGCGCGCCCCGTGATCACCGTGGCGAAGGCCCAGATGGCTGTCAGGGACAGCAACGGCACCAGCAACAACGCCACGATCTTCCGGCGGATGGACTTCCCGCGAAAGCGCATGGCCTCCCCCAGATCGACCCCTCTGCCTTCAGGGGCACACATGTGCGTCAACAAACGGCGAGAGCCTACTACTGAGACGGGAGCAACTCGAAGACCTGTCCGGATGACGTCCAGGTGAACTGCGGTGCCGACATCACGAGTTGTCCGGCATTGCAGGAGATTCCCTCCGCCCAGGACAGGTCGTGGCGACAATCACAACCGTCCCCGGCGGCAGAAGAGTTGGCCGGAATCCTGCGCACCGCTCCCCCGGAACAGGCACGTTCGCCGAATCGGGAATCCTCCCGCCCCGTCGTTCGTCTTCATCAGGGACAGACCACTCGACGGCGTAAAGTACGGCAATTCGGGCAGTCACTGTGCAGTGCCGGTGCGGGGGCGTCGGCTGAGGGTCATTGAGGACCCACGAGCGGTGGGGAGTGACGTGGCGATGGGCACGGCGGATCGAAATGGGCTGTGGGTCGAGGAGCCGGCGCGACGGCGCCGCATGCCCGATCCCGTACGGACGTCCGCGGTGCGGGCCGTCCTCATAGTCGCGCTCACGCTGATCCAGGCCATGATCGCCGTGTTCTGCACGCTGACCGACTCCTGGCTGGCCTTCCCGATGGTGCTCAGCAGCGTGGGGAGCACGGTGGTGGCGACGTGGGGCGTCCTGGACGTCTGGATCACACGCCAGGTGTGGAACCAGCGGCACGGCGTGGTCTCGGTCCCGGCCAGCACGGCCCGGCAGTTGCGCAAGGAGCGCCGCCGGGCCCGCCGCGCCGCGCGGTCGCGGCGCGGCGTCGCCCGGCCCGACTCGGTCAACATACGCAGGCGCGGCCGGTCCCGGCAGCTGACCCACACCTGAGCCACCCCGCCCTGAGCCGCCCCGCCGCGCGGCCGGGCGTCAGCTCTCGACAGGCCGCTTGTACATCCGTGTGGCCGTGATCTCGCCGTGCACCGTCTCGCCCTCGGGGTCCTGCTGGGGCAGGCCCGGGCGCAGATGTTCCTCCACGCTGATGTACTTCAGGCCGGCCCGGAGGTCCGCGTCGTTGCGCATCCGGATCACGAGGGGGAACTCGGCGAGCGCCGTCGTGTCGAACAGGCCGGTGGTGTAGAGGAGTTGCACGCCGAGCGCGTCGGACACCGCGCGCTGCAGCTCCAGCAGGTACGTGGCGTTGGCGCGGCCGATCGGGTTGTCGAGGAACAGCGTGCCCGCGTGGCGGTGCTTGTCGCGGCCCCGGTCGTTGGAGCGCAGCGCGGCCATCGTGCAGTACAGGGCGATGGCGGCGGTGAGCAGCTGACCGCCGGAGAACACGTCGCCCATCTGTCCGACGGGGACGCGCTCGGCGCGCAGCACCGCGTCCGGCTTGAGGATCTCGACGGCGACGCCCTTGGGCTGGAGTGCCGCGCTGACGCCGCGCAGCAGCAGGGACATCCCGTCGCGGCGCAGGTCGGAGTTCTTCTTCACGGCCGCGCTGGTCGCTTCGTCGATGACCTCGCCGAGCCGCTCGGTCAGCGTGGCCTGGTCGGGCTCCTCGAAGCGGATCCGCAGGAACTCCTGACCCGACCACTCGCCGAGCCCCTCGGGCAGCCGGGACAGGCGCTGCGCGGAGCGGAGGGTGGCGAGCGAGGACTCCACGAGGCCGCGCAGCCGGTCCACGATCGAGTCGCGGTTGCGCTCCAGCTGGGCCAATTCGTCGGTCAGAACGCGCAGTCGGGGCGCGAACGCGTCGGCCCACTTCTGCGCGTGCTCGGGCAGGGCGGAGGCGGGCAGCTCACGGATCTGCTGACGGGCGGGCGTGCGCACCTGCTCGTAGCGCGTCGAGTTCGCGTGCCGTACGAGGATGTCGCTCGCCTCGCGGACCGCCGCCTCGGCGCCGGACAGGTCGGCGGCGCAGCCCCGCAGCGAGCGCCGGGTCTCGGCCGCGGCCTGGCGGGCCTCCTCCAGAGCGCCGGGGTAGGGCTCCTGCTCGTCCTGCTCGTCGGACGAGTCGGCGTGATCGCGCAGCAGGTCGCGCAGGAGCGCGGCCGTCTCGTCGAAGCCGCCGGCCCCGTCCTCGGCGGCGCGGTGCGCATCAAGGAGTTCGGCGTGGGCCGCGCGGGCGGTGCTCAACGCGTCGGTGCGGGTGGCGAGTTCGGTGGTGGCCGTGCGCAGCAGCGTCTGCGCGTGCTCGGTGTCGGACGGGACGAGGTCCTCGGGCAGTTCCGTGTGCGCTTCGCCGTCCTCGGGCGCGTGCCGCTCGGCCTCGCCGCGCAGTCGGCCGAGCTGCTCGCTGGCGGTGGAGGCGCGGGTCTCCAGGAGCTGGACGAGTTCCTCGGCGCGGGCGGCGGCGGCCTGCCGGGAGGGGCCGTCGGCGCCTTCGGAGGTCTCCAGGAGGGCGGCGGCGCGGGTGCGCACCTTGTTGCTGAGCCGATCCAGCTCGGCGAGCGCGGCGGACTCGTCGGACTCGGCGCGCGCCTGTTCGGCCCGCAGGTCGGCGCCGACGCCCACCTTCTCGTAGACCTGGGACGCGGCCCGGTAGGCCTCGCGCAGCGCGGGCAGCGACGCCTGCGGGGCCGCTCCCTCCGGCACCTCGTCGGGGGCGCCGGCGATCTCGGCTCGCTCGGCGCGCAGGGTGCGGGCGGTGCGGCGGGCGTCGTCGGCGGAGCGCTGGGCGGCGCGGCGGTCCTCGTCGGCCGAACGCGCCTGCTCCAGGCAGGACTGGGCGCGGGCCTCCGACTCGACGGCCTCGTCGGCGAGTTCGCGGACCTTCGCCTGCCAGCCGGCGCGCTCGCGCAGGCGGAACGCGAGCCCGGCGAGCGCGTCGGCGGCGCGGCGGGCCTTCTGCGCCGCCTCCTGCCGCTCGTCGCGCACCCGGGTCGCCTCCGCGGCGGACTCGTCGGCCTCGGCGCGCACGGTACGGGCCTCGGCGAGCTCGGCCTCGGACTCCTCGGCGAACGCCCGGGCCTCATGGGCCGCGGCGGCGAGTTCGGCGAGGCGGCCCGTGGGGCAGCCGGAGCGCCAGGAGGTGAGGCGCGCCGCCAGTTCGCGGTCCTTGGCCAGGCGCCCGGCGAGCGCCCGGATCTCCTCGTCGCGCCGGGCCGCGCGCTCACGCAGCGCCTGCCGCTCCTCGTCCGCGGCGTGCTCGTCGTGCATGGCCGGGTTCGGCGGTACGAGGAAGACGTTCTCGTCCGACGCGTTCTCGGCCGGGGTCGGGGCGAGCAGCGCGGCGGCGGTGCCGACGGCGACGGCGGAGCGGGGCAGCAGGGCCGCCCCGGCGAGCGCCTCGCGGGCCCGCTCGTGGGCCGCCGAGTCGGTGATCACGACGCCGTCGACCAGCTCGGGCCGGGCGGCGAGCACGCGCGCGTGGTCGGCCGGGTCGACGGACTGGGCGAGGTAGCGCCAGCCGGGCAGGGCCGGGATGCCGTGCTCGCCGAGGAACTCGACGGTGGCCAGCACGTCGGGCCCAGGTGGGAGCAGGCCGCCGTCACCGAGGGCGCCCAGGATCCGCGAGTCGTCGGCGGCGGCCGTACGGAGCTCGAACAGCTGCCGCTCGGCGGCCGACACGGTGTCGTCGAGCAGCGTCTTCAGGTCGTCGGCGGCGCGGTCGAGATCCTCGGCGGTGAGCGAGCCACCGGAGCCCTCCTGCGCGTCTCCGTCGGGCTCCCCGGCCTCGGAGGCGGCGAACGGCCCGCCCGCCCCGAGCAGTTCGGCGAGCCGCTCCTCCCCCGCGAGGGAGGCGGCCGCCCGCTCCTCCGCCTGGTGGGCCTGTTCGGCGGCGCTCGCGGCGTCGGCGGCGCGGGCCGCGGTCAGCTCGGCGCGCGACTCGACGGCGGCGGCCTCGCGCGCGTGCTCGGAGGCCCGGCGGGCGGCCTCGCGCGCGGTGTCCCAGGCGGCGACGGTGGTCTTCTCCGCGTCGGCCGCGGCGAGCGCGGCGCGGGCCGGGTCGGCGTCGGGTGCGCTGTCGTCGATCCACCCGGCGCGGACGGCCTCGGCGGTCTCCTGCTCGACCTCGGTCAACCGCTGGCGCAGGTGCCCGAGTTCACTGCGGGCGCGCTGCGCCTCGGTGGCGGCGGCCGTGGCGTCGCGGTGCGCGGTCTCGCCGGCCTCCTGGAGGACGGCGGAGCGCTCCTCCCCCTCGTTCGCGTGCGTCTCGGCCTGCTCGGCGGCGCTGTGCAACGCCCGCACGAGCTCGGACGCGGCCTTGGCGCGGGCCGCGAGCGCGGGGGCGGCGTCGCGCTCGGCCTCGCGGATGGCGACGGCCACGCGCGCGGAGCGGTCCGCGGCGGCGCGGTGGCGCAGGACGGCCTCGGCGGCCTGCCAGGCGGAGTGCAGGTTGCGCGCGTCGGCCAGCTCGCGCTTCTGCGCGGCGGCGGACTTCTCGGCTCCGGCGAGCGCCAAGGAGGCGTGCCGGTACGCGAGTTCGGCGGCGATCAGGGAGCTGCGCTCGCGCGCCGACTCCGCCTCGGTGACGGTGTGCGCGGCGCCGGTGACCTGCTGGGCCAGCTCACCGGCGCGGCCGCGCTCGACGGCGGCGCGGGCCGACAGACGGCGGGCGAGCGTGCGCGTGCGGCGTTCGGCGGCGGTGTGGATGTCCCGCGCGCGTGCCCGCGTGTCGGCGGCCTCCACGATGCGGGTGAGCAGGTCGACGGAGCCCGCGGTGAAGTCGCGCTCGGCGATCAGTTCGGCGCGGCGTCCCAGCTTGTTCCCGAAACCGCTCACCAGGTCGGCGAGCCCGTCCGTGTCCCGCGTGTCGGTCACGGCGCGCAGCAGCAGATCGGTGAAGTCGGAGTCCTTCTTGACGGCGAACAGGCCCGCGGCCTCGCCCTCGTCCGCGTTCATCTCCCGCTGGTAGCGGAAGAGTTCGGGGTCGAGGCCCAGGTCACCGAGGTGCTCGTTCCACCGGTCGTGGATCTCCTCCCAGTGCACCTCGAGGTGCGGGTAGACCTTGACCGCCTCCGTCAGCGCGTCACGGAAGCCCTTCATGGTGCGGCGCCGTCCCTGCGCGCCCGAGGCGCCCTCGGCGGCGGGACGTACGGCGCTGGACTCGGCGACCGGCAGCGAGTCGAGGCTCAGCCCCGGGCCCGGCCGGAAGGAGTACCAGGCTTCGGCGAACTTCCGCGGGTCGTTGGAGACCTGCCGCCCCCGCCACTCGCTCACCTTGCCGACGACGATGCACTCGCCGGTGAGCGTGTGCTGCCACTCCAGGGCGACGTGTCCGCAGTCGTCGGCGAGGAGGAACTTGCGCAGCACACCGGAGCTGGCGCCGCCCAGCGTGTTCCGGTGGCCGGGCAGCATGACCGAGAAGATCAGCTTGAGCAGGACCGACTTGCCGCCGCCGTTCTCCAGGAAGAGCACACCGGCCGGCGCGGGGCGGCGCGGCGGGCCGACGGGCTCGTCCTCGAAGAACTCCGCCTGGGTGGGCGCGGGGTCGGGCACGGACTCGCCGACTCCGCGCAGGTCAAGCACGGTGTCGGCGTAGCGTGCACCGGCGGGCCCGATGGAGTAGAGGCGAACCCGGGACAGCTCGTACATGGCGGACTCTCGTGGTAGGTACGGAAGTTCAGAAGGTCAGGAGTGGAACGGCAGGCCCGCGTCGGCGGCGAGCTCCGTCGCGTCCTCGTCCATGGGCGGCACCAGGCTCGCGGACCCGTCGGTGACGGGAACGACGCCCAGTTCGAGGAGTTCCGCCATCGCGGCCGTGCCGGCCATGTCGCGGACCTGGAGCTGGTAGCGCGCGGTGGTGCGGTACGTGCCGCCCGAGTCGTCGCCGGTTCTCTGCAGGAAGCCGGAGTCGGTGAGGAACGCGACGGCCTTGCCGACGATGCCGGTCGTCGAACTGGCGAGGCGGCGCGTGTCCTTGGTGGCCCCGGTGGAGCTGCGCCGCGCCCAGATCCGCCAGGCGGCCTCGAGCCCGGGGGCCTCGGTGGCCGGGTCGGTGTTCTCGCCGGTCTCCTCGGCGCGCTCCTCCAGCTTGCGGCAGGCCTGCCGGACGAAGGCGTCCACGCCGTTGACACTCACGCGGCCGATGTAGCCGTCGTCGGCGAGGTCCTCGGGGCGCGGGAAGGCGAGCGCGGCGACCGCGAGATGGGCGAGGCCGTGCAGGAAGCGGTCGGTGGAGTCGGCGGCCGCCTTGCGCGCGTAGTCGCCCATGCGGACCGCGAACACTGAGTCCTCGGCGGCGGTCACGGCCATCCCCGCGCGCGGGGACACCTCCAGGACGACGAGACCGAGCCCGGTGGCGACGGCGTCGGCGAGCCGCGCGAAGGGCGGGTCCTCGCGATAGCGGCGCAGCAGCTCGCCGTACTCCTGGTCGCGGGAGGGCTGCAGCTTCGGCTGGAGGCCGAAGGAGACGAGCCGGGCCGCGTCCGCGGCGTCGGCCGGGGTGACGGGCGCCTGGGCCCTGGCCGAGCCCGAAGCGTCGGGCTCGCCCCATTCGGCGTGCTCTTCGGCGTACTCGGTCACGGGTGGTGCTCCTTCAGGGGTTCTGCGTGTTGTACGTGTTCTACGGGGACGTGGGCCGGCATCACGCGGCCTCCGTCCGGTCCGCTGCCATCCCGACCGCGTCGAGCAGGGCCGTGCCGACGATGAGGTCGGCGCCGCCGAACTCCGGGTCGTCGAGCTGCGTTCCGTCGTCCACGGCGAACAGCAGCTTCTCCTCGCCCTGCCGGTAGGCGGTGCCGACCGGCGGGCTCGCGGCGTGCACCGCCAACAGGGCCACCAGATACGGCAGTTCGGCATCGCGCTTGCGGGCGTCGGCAAGCAGCCCGGACAGCCGGCGCGGCGCGTCGGAGGGCAGGTCGAGCAGCTCCATGGCGCCCGCGAGCTGTTCCTCGCTGAACCGGCTGTCGTCCGGCGTGGCGATGAGGTCCGGCTCGGGCATCTCCGCACCGAGGTGCTCGCGCTCCTGGGGAGGCGTGAGCAGTATGTCGACCAGGTCGCCGACGCGAACGGACACGGGCGTACGGAGCCCGGTGCCCCGCGCGAAGAACGCGTCGGTCGCCCTGCTCGCGCGCTCCACCGAAAGCGGCAGCAGCGGCGCGAGGAGCTGCCCGTACAGGTCGAGACCCGCGCGCGCGGAGGGCGCCGTGAAGGCCTGCCGGTCCTGCTCGGCGCGGAACAGCGGGCCCGCCTCCAGGAGGCGCGACTGCAACTGGGTGTGGCGGCGGATGCAGTCCTTGACGATGTCGACGAGCTCGGCGGCGCGGCGTTTTTGCTCCGGGTCCTCCGACTCGTCGCGCGCCTTGCGGATGTTGGTCAGGATCGCGTTCTCGTGCCGGTAGCGGTCCGCCACGTGGTCGAGCGCCTCGGCGATCATGTCGGGCACGGCCCGCAGCCAGTCGACGGCGCGCACATTGCGCCGCGTCGCGTCCAGCGCCTTGCGGAGCGTCTCCGAGTACTGCACGGTCCGGTACCTGGCCTGCTCGGCGGCGAGCTGCGCGTCGGCGAGCCGGCCGCGGCTGATCAGCACCTCCAGCTTGACCTCGGCGGCGATCTGCGCGCTGGTGACGTCGGTGTCGAGCGCACCGACCAGCACGTTCACCGCCTCGTCCGTCGTGCGGAGGTAGACGCTGCCGCCGTAGCCGGGGACTTCCTCGATCAGCTTGAAGTCGTAGTCACGCCGTACGTAGGAGCCGTCCGGCGCGAACGTGCCGTACACGGCGCGGAAGCCGCGGTCCACGCTGCCGACGTTGATCAGGTTCTCCAGGACCCAGCGGGCCACCCGCTCGTGCTCGGCGGCGGGCCGCTGCGGGGCCTGCGCCGCGATGCGGGGGACGAGCCTGGCCACTATCTGCTCGTGGTCGGCGCCCGTGTCGAAGTCCATGTTCAGCGTGACGAGGTCGATGGCGGACAGCGCCACCTCCGCCATCCCGTACGTCGAGTACTCGCCCGCGAGGTTGGCCTTGCGCACGTCCAGGTCGTGCAGCGGCGCGGTGCACGCGAGCGCGCGAAGCCTCCGCGCGAGCCCTTCGTCGGCGGCCGGGCCCAGTGCGGGGCGCGGCCCCGCGCTGAGCTGGGGCGGAACGGATTCCGTGCTGGCAGGCGAAGTCACGGAGCACAGGGTATGCGCTGGGTCTGACAACGGTCGAAACGGCGCAGATGCGACGGCTTTCGGGCCCGCTCGTCACGGGCCCGGACGGGCCGCTATCCGTCCTTCGGCAGCCGCTGTCGGTAGGCCTCGACGAGCCCCTCGCGCGAGTCGTCGAGGTACTCGCCGAGGAGGGTCTCGGCCGTGTCCCTGCGGCCCTCCCGCAGCATCTCCACGAGTTCCAGATTGCGCGCCAGGTACGGCTCGTGGAGCCGCTGCGGGTCGTCCACGACGTGGAAGGCGAGCCGCAGCTCGGCCAGGACACTGCGCATCAGTTCGTCGGTGCGCTCGCTGCGCGCCAGGGCGACGAGTTCGCGGTGGAAGTGGATATTGGCGGTCGAGACGCTCTTCCACTCGCGCCGCTCGGCCGCCCGGTGCCCGTCGGCGACGGCTCCCGCGACGCCGTCGAGCGCGTACGGCGGGTCCCCCAGGGATCGCACGACGGCGCACTCGACCATGCGTCGGGTCAGGTAGATGTCCTCGACGTCGTCGACGCTCAGGACGCGCACGAAGACCCCGCGGTTCAGCCGGTGTTCGAGCAGCCGCTCGTGGGTGAGCAGCCGGAACGACTCACGGAGCGTGTTCCGCGACACCCCGAGGGCGCCGCCGATGCTGTCCTCCGACAGCCGCGTGCCGGGCGGGAAGTAGCCTTCCGCGATCCGGTTGCGCAGGATGTCCGCGACGCGCTCCGCGGTGCTGGTGCGCCCCAGCAGCGCGCGGTCGTCCGCGAGAGCGTTGAGTTCGTCCATGGCCACGGCCGAATTCAAGCGCAGTTCCGGGGACGAGACAACGTGGGGATCGACGGATCGTTCAACGAGACCCTGAAGGGTTCAGGACACGACCGCCTCCAACGCCGTGAGCAGCCGCTCCACGTCCTCCGCGCTGCTGTAGGGGGCGAGGCCCACCCGGACGCCGCCCGTGTCCCCGAGGCCGAGCCGCCTGGAGGCCTCCAGCGCGTAGAAGGAACCGGCCGGGGCGTCGATGCCGTGGTCGGCGAGCCGCCGGGAGATCTCGGCCGGGCTGTGGCCCTCCACGGTGAACAGGAGGGTCGGGGTGCGCCGCCGCGCACGCGAGTACAGGGTGACGCCGGCGAGGTCCGCGAGCCCCTGCTCCATGCGCCGACGCAGCGCGTCCTCGTGCTCCTCCAGGGCCGCGAAGGAGGCGACGAGGCGTTCCCTGCGGCTGCCGCCCGGCGCTCCGCCCAGGTCGGCGAGGAAGTCCACGGCGGCCCGCGCGCCGGCCAACAACTCATAGGGAAGCGTGCCGAGTTCGAAGCGCTCCGGAACGGCGTCGCTGGACGGCAGCAGCTTGTCGGGCCGCAAGGAGTCGAGCAGTTCGGCGCGGCCGGTCAGGACGCCCAGGTGCGGGCCGAGGAACTTGTACGGCGAGCAGACCAGCGTGTCCGCGCCGAGCGCCGCCAGCTCGACCGCGGCATGCGAGGCATAGTGCACCGCGTCCACGTGGAACAGGCCGCCCGCCGCGTGGGTGAGGGCGGCCAGAGCCGGCAGGTCGGGACGCGTGCCTATCAGGTTGGAGGCGGCTGTCACGGCCACCAGGCGGGTACGTTCCGAAAGCACCGCCTCGAGGTGCTCGGGCCGCAGCTCCCCGGTCTCCGGGTCGAAGTCGGCCCACCGTACGGTGGCGCCCGCCGCCTCGGCCGCCTGGATCCACGGGCGGATGTTGGAGTCGTGGTCGAGCCGGGTGACGACCACCTCGTCGCCTGGCCGCCAGGTCTTGGCGAGCGTCCGGGACAGGTCGTAGACGAGCTGTGTGGCGCTGCGCCCGAACACGACGGTCCCGGGCGTGGTGCCGAGCAGGTCGGCCAGCGCCGCGCGGGCCCCGGCGACGATGTCGTCCGCGTTGCGCTCACCCTCCGTGGTGCGCCCCCGGTTCGCCAGAGGGCCGGAGAGCGCGGCGGCCACGGCGTCGATGACCGGCGCGGGGGTCTGGGTGCCGCCCGGGGCGTCGAATCGGGCCGTGCCCGACTTCAGGGCGGGGATCTGGGCGCGGACGGCCGCGATGTCGAGGGCCATGACTCAACTCCTATGGTGCGTAGGCGATGCGGGGCCCGCGCCCGGTCAGGGGCAGACCTCGCACGGCTGGCTCGTACCCGGAGCCGCTCCCGCGACTCCCGTCCCATGATCGCAAGCCGGGAGCGGCACCTCCAGACCCGAGACCGAGGCGAGCGCCGCCGCGACCCCGGCCGAGGCCCGCAGGTCGAGCCGGGCACCGGTGCCCCGCATGTCGTGCCGCACCTCGTCCGCGGCGAGCGCGAGGAGCCCGGGCAGCAGGTCGGCGCAGCGGCGCGCGACCCAGCCGGTGCCCGCCGTGGCGAGCCACCACAGGCCCGCGGCGCGGGTCGGTCCCGGCCGCTCCGGTTCGACGTCGGGCGCCGGGCCGAGCGCCTTCCCGGTGGCGGCGAGCACAGCGTGGAAGCGGGCCGCGAACTGGCGGTGCCCGCGCTCACCGGGGTGCAGCCGGTCCGCGCTCCACAGGGCGCGGTCGGCCGCCCAGTGGGCGCCTGCGGCGTGCAGATGGACGGCTCCGTGGCGTTCGGACAGGGCGTGGACCACGGAGTTGACCCCACGCTGTCGACGCGCGAGCGGGCGTGCCAGGGCGCCGGGCAGCCCCAACAGGGTGCCGGGGTCCGGCAGGCAGGCGGTGAGCAGGAGGGCGCCGCGCCCGGCGAGCGCCCCGTACACGGCGTCCAGATGGGCGGCGACGGCCTCGATGTCGAAGGCGGCGCGCAGCGTGTCGTTGACGCCGACCACCACGGACGCGACATCGGGAGCGAACTCCAGCGCACGGGGCGACTGCCGTGTGAGTACGTCGGAGGTCTGCGCCCCGCTGGTCGCGAAGTTGCGGAACTCCACGGGTACTTCGGCGGGTGTCAGGCCGTCGGCGAGCAGCGCGGCCCAGCCCCGCCAGCCGCTGCCGACCGGATCGCCGACGCCCTCGGTGAGCGAGTCGCCGAGCGCGGCGAACCTGAGCGCCTTCATGCCGTGCCTCCGAGCGGCACCCGGGCGGGAGCGTCGTGCGCCGCCAGGAAGGCGGCCACGGCGGCGTCCCAGCCGAAGCACTCGGCACGCGCGCGTGCCCGCGCCCTGCGCTGCCACAGGGGCCGCTCGAGCACCTCCCGGACGGCGTCCGCGAAGGCCGCGCCGCTGTCCTCGGCCACCGCCCCGGCCCCGCCGACCACTTCGGGCAACGCCGAGGACGCGCTGACGACGACGGGTGTTCCGCAGGCCAGCGCTTCGAGAGCGGCGAGCCCGAACGTCTCGGCGGGCCCCGGCGCCAGGCACACCTCGGCCGTGGCCTGAAGAGCAGCGAGCGTGGCCGGGTCGGCGACGTGCCCGAGGAAGTCGACCGGCAACCGCCGCGCCCGCGCGCGTTGTTCGAGCCGCGTACGCAACGGCCCCTCCCCCGCCACGACGAGCCGGGCGGGCACTCCGGACCGGCGCAGCCGCTCCACCGTGTCGAGACCGATGCCCGGCCTCTTCTCCACGGACAGCCGTGTGCACATGAAGAGCAGCACCTCGTCCACGCGCGCGTGGGCCGCGCGTATCCGCTTGCTGTGCTCCCCCGGCCGGCACCGCACGAGATCGACGCCGAGCGGGGCCCGCGCCACGTTGCGCGCTCCGATCCGCACGAATTCGCGCTCGGCCCACTCCGTGGTGCACACCACGCGCGTGTAGGCGTGCGCCGTACGGACGTTGAGCACGTCGGCGGCCCGCCGCGCGGCGCGCTCGGGCAGGCCCCACGTGCGCAGCACGCCATGGGCGGTCTCGTGGGACACCATCACGGCGGGCACCCGCGCGCGGCGTGCCCACTCACCGGTCCAGCGCAGGGTCGTCCGGTCCGACACCTCAAGGCGGTCCGGGCACGACCGCTCCAACGTCCGTGCCACGCGCTGCCGGTCGGTCAGGACGCGATAGCCGCCGCTCGCGGGGAGCGGCGCCCCCGGCAACGTGATGACGCGCCCCTGCGGCGTCTCCGTGTCCGACGGGCGCTCCCCCGGCACGATCAGCACCGGCTCGTGCCCGGCCGCCAGATACCCCGCGCCCAGCTCCCGCAGCGCGGTCCGCAGCCCGCCGGAAGCGGGTGCGACGAAGTTCGCGATCCGTACGATCCGCAGTCGCCCGCTCATGCCGCCACCGCCCCCGTCCCGGCCGACCGCGCGTGCAGCACGTCTGCGTAGTGCTCGACCAGGAGGTCGCCCACGGCCTCCCAACTGCGCCCGGCCACCGCGGCGCGGCCCGCGCTCCCGTATGCGGAGCGCAGCCCGGGATCGCCGGCGAGCGCCCACACGGCGTCGCGCAGCGCCTCCGCGTCGCCGGGCGGCACGAGGAGCCCGGTCCTGCCGTGCGCGACGAGGTCGAGCGGCCCGCCGGCTGCCGGGGCGATCACCGGCACGCCGCTCGCCATCGCCTCCTGCACGGTCTGGCAGAACGTTTCGTGGGGACCGGTGTGTGCGAACACATCCAAGGAGGCGAAGATCCGCGCGAGTTCGTCCCCGGTGCGCCGTCCCAGGAAGACCGCGTCGGGCAGGGCGCCGCGCAGGGAGGCCTCGCTCGGCCCGTCGCCCACCACGACGACCCGCACCCCCTCCAGGCCGGACACCCGCGCCAGCAGCTCGACGTGCTTCTCCGGCGCGAGCCGCCCCACGTATCCGACGAGCAGCTCCCCGCGCGGCGCCAGGTCGGCGCGGAGCAGCTCACAGCGCCGCTCCGGCCGGAACCGCACGGCGTCGACCCCACGCGGCCACAGCCGCACCCGCGGCACCCCGTGCGCCTCCAGGTCGCGCTGTGCGGCGGTGGAGGGCGCCAGCGTCCGGTCGGCCGCGGCGTGCACGGAGCGGATGCGTCGCCAGGCCGCGCCCTCACCGGCCCCTACGTAAGTGCGCGCGTAGCCCGCCAGGTCGGTCTGGTAGACGGCCACGGCGGGCACACGCTGCCGGGTCGCGGCCGCCATGCCGCGCATGCCGAGCACGAACGGGCTGGCCAGGTGGACGAGTTCGGCCCGGTGCGCGGCCACGGTCTGGGCGAGGCGGCGCCCCGGCAGTGCGACGCGGACCTGCGGATAGCCGGGCAGCGGGAGGGACGGCACCCGGACGACGGGGCAGGGCGCCGCCGCGTCCGCCTCCGGTCCGGCGGGGGTGGCGGGGGCGACGACGAGCGGGTCGTGGCCGCGGGCGGCGAGGTATCGAGCGGTCTGCAGGGCGCAGTGCGCCACACCGTTGATGTCGGGAGGGAAGGACTCGGAAACGATGACGACACGCATACGGGCTTTGTCGCCCCGTCGGGCGTGCTCACGTCAAAGTGGATCTTTCCTGGCGAGGAACGATCCGTGAGCGTTGGCCGCCACCGAAAACCACAGGTGAACAGCCAGGAGGTGGCCCTTCGGTGAGGGGCCACCTCCCGGAAATCAGTGCGTCACAACGCCGTGGCGTCGGGCCCGATCCTGCTGCGGACCGCGGTCTGCACCTCGTCCTCCTCGGCCGGGTCGGCGGCGAGGCGGCGCAGTTGGTCGACGACGCGGGCGTCACCCGTCTCGGCGTGCCGCGCGGCGACCTCGCGCGTGCTCTCCTCGCAGTCCCACAGGCACTCGACGGCGAATCCGGCGGCGAAGGAGGGATCGGTGGCGGCGAGCGCGCGGGCGGCGCGGCCGCGCAGGTGGGAGGAGGCCGTCTCGCGGTAGATGTGCCGGAGCACGGGGGCGGCGCAGCCGATGCCGAGCCGTCCGGCGCCGTCGACGAGCGGCCAGAGGGTGGGGGCGTCGGGGCCGTCGCCGCGTACCGCCTCCCGCAGGGAGGCGAGGACGAGTTCGTTGTCCTGTGCGCCGCCCCTGCAGGCGAGCATGCGGCCCGCGGCGGCGCCGAGCGCGTCGGGCCGGGGGGCCCACTGGCGGGCCCGCTGCACGACGGCGGCGCTGCGCATCCGCTCGAAGGCGTCGAGGGCGGCGTCCACGACGGCGCGGGACGGCGCCTCCACGGCCGCCTCGATGAGATCGAGCACAGCCGGGTCGTGCATGTCGGCGAGGTAGCGAAGGGCGGTGCAGCGGGCCCCGTCGGTCCCGTCCTGCGCGGCCCGCACGATCTCGGCGTGGTCCTCGGGGCCCGCCACGGCGGTCAGACAGCGGGCGGCGGGCACGTACAGGACGGCGCCCCGCTCGAAGCCCTCCTGCGCCCAGTCGAAGACGGCCTGCACGCTCCACTCGGGGCGCGGGCCCGCCGGCCGCATCTGGCGCTGCCAGCGGTCGAAGGATCCGGCTTCCTGCGCGGCACGCACACGTGCCCCCACATGAGGGCGCGGATCCTCGGCCCACAGCCGCCAGGGCCGCGGTTCGAAGGCGTCGCGCACGACGGCGGCGAGCTCGGCCTCGGCGTCCGCGGGGAAGCGGGCGAGGACCGGCTCGGCCAGGGCACGCAGGCCCGCGTCGTCGTCGCGCAGGGCCAGCTCGTCGAGCGCCCAGGCCCAATTGCCGCCGACGGCGGCGTACCTGCGCAGCAGCTCCAGGGCGTCCTGCCTGCCGTAGGAGGCGAGGTGGCCGAGGACCGCGAGCGCCAGACCCGTACGTGACTCCTCGGGGTCGAGGAGGTCGTCGGGGTCGAAGAGATGACCCTCGATCTCGTCGAGCTCGCCGTGCAGGTCGACGTAGAGCCGGGCGTAGTACAGCGAGCGGTTCTCCACCTGCCAGTCGTGGCGGGGGTCGCTCAGCACACAGTGATTGATGGCCGCGAGCGCTTCGGCGCGCGGCGCCGTCAGCGCGTGCAGCGTGCCGTCGCCGCGGCCCCGCTGCAGCAGGCCGAGCAGCGTACCGCTGGGCGCTATGACCGGTTCGAACATGGGAAACAGCCTCACATCAAGCGTCGACGCAACCGGGATGCTCACCTACCTGGCCACGCGACAACACGTCGGAGCGCCCGCCGTCTCATGCTTGCTGCTACCCATTTCTCTGCCTCTCGTCCAAGGCCCGGAACCGGGCCGTTCACGGCCCGCTCTGCACGTGGGCACCACCTGCCCCGGCCTCGCGTCCGTAAATCACGCCGTCATCATGACCCAGCGGCGGAGCGCACCGCGACCACATTTCCCGTACCCCCGTTTTGCCTGGTCAGAGCCAGTGTGTCAGGAGGTGCCGAAGAGGTCGACGAGCTCCGTCTTGCCGAACATCCGAGCCGTGTCGACCGCCGAAGGGGTCCCCGCGGCCGGGTCTGCGCCACCGGCGAGCAGCGCGCCGATCACATCGTCGGCGCCCTTGAAGACGGCGCCCGCGAGCGGCGTCTGGCCCTTGTCGTTGGCGCGGTTGGCGTCGGCGCCGCGCTCCAGGAGGGCGGCCACCGCCTCGGCGTGCCCGTGGTAGGCGGCGAGCATGACGAGCGTGTCGCCCCGGTCGTTCGTGAGGTTCGCCGGCACCCCGGCGTCCACGTAGCCCACAAGGGCCTCCGTCTCGCCGCGTCGCGCGAGGTCGAAGATCTTGGTGGCCAGCTCCACGACCTCCGGGTCGGGGGCTTCGCTCATCGGGCGGACCGCCTTTCTCATACGTGCCGGTACGGCCGTGCAGCCGTACGAGTGAATCGACAGGGTACTGCCCGGTCGGGCACATGGCCCGACCTCACCGAGGCAAAGATCACGGAGAGTGCGGACGACCGTCCGGCAGCACGCTCGAGCGGCTCAGCAACGACTCGCGAACGGGTGAAAGCTACGAATTTCCACCCATTTGCACCTTTTGTCGTATAGATACATGCTGTGAGCCTGGAAGAACTCATGGTGACTGTCCCCATCAACCAGGAGAACCCTCATGATCCTGTCCATCTCGGGCGTCGTGCTGCTCGGCATCATCGTCTTCTTGTTCTTCCGCAAGGACGGCCTGAAGGCATCGCACGCACTGGTCTGCGCCCTCTTCGGCTTCTACTTGGCGGGCACGGCCATCGCCCCGAGCATCAAGGCGGGCGGCCAGAGCCTCGCCAGCCTGCTCGGCGGGATCAAGTTCTGACGGACCACTCACCCGCACACACCATCAGGAGAACGACGTGGCCAGGCGCCCACTCCCCCGCATTCTGAGCAACGGCAGCGCCACGATCGCCCGGAGCCGGGACATGGCTCGGACGGCCGCCGACGGTGCCACCGACGTACTCCACCCCCTCATCACGGTCAGCCGTGGACTGCGCCGCCTGGCCGCTGCCGGGCGGCACAAGTGGGCGGACACCCCCAAGGAGCGGCGCGGACCGCTGCTGTTCCTGGTGGCCGCCGTCGTCCTGGTCGTGGTGTTCATTCCGTACGGTCCGCTGCTGGCGCTCATCACCCTGATGGCGGCGGCCGGATGGAAGGGGCGCGATCCGAAGCCGCCGGAGCAGACCGGCCCCGACGATTCGCAGGTACAGCGCCTCTCGTCCCTCTACGAGGCGCTCGTACCGTACTTCTCCGTCGCCGACGACCCGAGCCCGCTGTACGCGCACGGGGGCGACTGGGAGAAGGCCTTCGAGACGTTCGACTTCGACGGCGACAGCCGGGTCGACCGGATCGACATCCGCTACCCCGCCTACTTCACGGACGGGGAGGCGGCGTCGCGGGCCCGTATCGAGCAGCTGCTGCACGCCAAGCTCGGCCGGGGCCGCGAGTACCACTTCGCGTGGGACGAGGAGGGCAACCACCTGACGGTGAACGTGCTCGACCCGCTGCCCACGGACATCGCCGCCCAGCCCTTCGTGACCTCGCCCGGTGAGACCGTGCTCGGCTTCACCGACGGGACCGGCGTCCAGCGCACGCTGCCCGTGCTGGCGGGCGAGGAGGAGCGGGACGTGCCGCCCGTCGTGTGGCGCACCGGCGTCCGCTCCACCGAGCCGCACCTGCTGGTCGCGGGGCAGCCGGGCAGCGGCACGACGTCCTTCCTGCGCTCCGTCGCGCTGCAGGCCCTGCGGCACGGCGACGTGCTGATCATCGAGGGCGGCGGGACGGGCGACTACGCGTGCCTGGTCGGCCGCTCCGGTGTGCTCGCCGTGGAATGCGGGCTCGCCGGCGCGCTGACCAGCCTCGAATGGGCCGCGCACGAGACGGAGCGACGGCTGATCGCCGCGAACCGGGCGCGTCAGGCCGGGCACCCCACCCCGGACGACATCAAGCGCCCGCTGTGGATCCTTCTCGACCGTCCCAGCGCCCTCGGCCACCTCGCCGCGGCGGACGGCCGCAAGGACCCGCAGACGCTGCTCCAGGTGCCGCTGCGGCACGGTCGCGCGGCCGGCGTGACCGTCGTCGTGGCCGAGCAGTTCGACAGCCTGGACGCCCTGATCGACCCGGTCCGGCAGCACACCCGCGCGCGCGTGGTGCTCGGCCCCGCCTCTCCGGAGGAGTTGCGGGACGTGCTCGGCACCGTGCCGCAGACGACGCCCACCGCCGACACCCCGGCGGGGCGCGGCTACGCGCGTCTGGGCAACGGGCCGGTGCACCGCCTCCAGGTCCCGGCCACCCCGGACCCGTACGACGACGCGACGAGCGAGGCCCACCGGCAGGCGGTAACGGCGCTCCTGCCGGAGCGCAGCACGCCGGCGGACGCGGCCGTGGAGCACGTCCCGGACGAGGCGTTCTCGGACGAGGCCGAGGCGCTGGCCGAGCGCTGAACACCGTCCGCCGCGCGTGGCGGACGGTCCGCTACGCGATCAGGGTGCGCGGCACGTCCCCGCCCGCGCCCTGACCGTCCCTGACCAGCTGGGCCGCCGCCGCGAGGCGCGTCGCCGCCTCGTCGGCGACGGCGCCGCCCACGGTGAACGGCAGCCGGACGTACCCCTCGAAGGCCCCGTCGACGCCGAAGCGGGGGCCGGAGGGGACGCGCACCCCGACCCGCTCCCCCAACTCGGCGAGGCGCGATCCGGACAGGCCACCGGCCTTCACCCACAGGGTGAGGCCACCGCTCGGCACGTCGAACTCCCAGTCGGGCAGCTCCCGTCGTACGGCGGCCACCAGCGCGTCGCGGTTCTCGCGCGCCTGCCCGCGCCGCAGCGCGACGGCCTCCTCCCAACCCCCGGTGTTCAGCAGCCAGTTCACGGCCAGCTGCTCCAGGACCGGGGTGCCGAGGTCCGCGTACGCGCGCGCGGCGACCAGGCTGCGGATGACGTCGGGCGCGGCCCGCACCCAGCCGATCCGCATGCCCGCCCAGAACGCCTTGCTGGCCGAGCCGACCGTGATGACCGTGGAGCCCGCGGGGTCGAAGGCGCAGACCCGGCGCGGCATCGGGGTGTCGGCGTCGAGGTGCAGCTCGGTCATCGTCTCGTCGACCACCAGGACGGTGCCCGCCGCGCGCGCGGAGTCGACCAGCGAGCGGCGCTGCTCCTCGTCGGCGAGCGCGCCCGTCGGATTGTGGAAATCGGCGACTACGTAGGCGAGCCGCGGCGCCGCCTCGCGCAGCACCTGCCGCCAGCGGTCGAGGTCCCACCCCTGAAGCCCGTCGGCCATGGCGACGGGTACGAGCCGCAGGCCCGCCTCGCGCATCAGTTGAAGGATGTTGGCGTACGAGGGCGATTCCACCGCCACGCGTTCGCCGCGGCCCGCGAAGAGGTGACAGATCGCGTCGATGGCGCCCATCGCGCCGGTCGTGACCATGATCTGTTCGGGCATGGTCGGGATGCCGTGCGCGGTGTACCGCTCGGCGATCATCGTGCGCAGCGCGGGCAGCCCCGCCGGGTAGTCGCCGTGCGTGTGGGCGTACGGCGGCAGCTCCTCCAAGGCGCCCTGGACGGCGCGGGTCAGCCACGGTTCGGGGGCGGGCAGGGCCGCCGTGCCGAGGTCGATCATGGAGCCGAGGGCCTCGGGCGGCAGCGGTTCCAGGCCGCGCGCGGGCAGCGGGTTCCCTGCGGGCACGGCGGTCCAGCTGCCCGCTCCCCTGCGGGACTCCAGGAAGCCCTCGCCGCGCAGCGCCTCATAGGCGGCCGCGACCGTGGTGCGGCTCACCGAGAGGGCCTGGGCCAGTTCGCGCTCGGCAGGAAGCCGCGTGGCCACCGGGACGCGGCCCTCCAGGACCAGGAGGCGGATGCCGTCGGCGAGCGCGCGGTAGGCGGGCGGGCGGCGGGTGCCGGGGCCCGCGGGGCGCGGCTGCTGCGAGGTGAGCAGCCGGGCGAGCTGGGTCGAGCCGATCGCCGAAGTCCACTGGGCCATGCGAGCCAGTCCACCTTCCTCGAATTGGCCATGGTTGACATCCGATTCCACGCCACAGAGTGTCATGCGTCAGGCCACTGCCACCACAGAGGGGCTCACCTTGTCCGCGTCACCGTCCGTTCCGTCGCCCGGCGGCCCGCTCGTCCGCCGCCTCGTACAGCTCTACGCAGGTCTCGCGCTGTACGGCGCCAGTTCGGCGCTCCTCGTGGAGGCGGGGCTCGGCCTGGAGCCGTGGGGCGTGCTGCACCAGGGGCTCGCCGAGCTGACGGGCATTTCCATAGGCGTCGTGTCGATCATCGTGGGCGCGATCGTGCTGCTCGTGTGGATCCCGCTGCGCCAGCGGCCGGGTCTCGGCACCGTCTCGAACGTCTTCGTGGTGGGCTTCGCCATCGACGGCACGCTCGCGGTCGTCCCGGATGCGCACTCCTTCGGAGTGCGCATTCCTCTGATGCTGGCCGGGATCGTCCTCAACGGCGTCGCGACCGGCCTCTACATCGCGGCGAAGTTCGGCCCGGGACCGCGCGACGGCCTGATGACCGGGCTGCACCAGCGCACCGGGCGTTCGATCCGCCTGATGCGCACGGTCATCGAGATCACCGTGGTGGCGAGCGGCTTCCTGCTGGGCGGCACGATCGGCGTCGGCACGGTCCTGTACGCCCTGGCGATCGGCCCGCTGGCGCAGTTCTTCCTGCGCTTCTTCGCCGTCCCCGCGTCGCCCACCGGTTCCACGGTGGTCGCCGCGGGCACATGGCGGCGGGCCATACTGCGACGGTGACCTCGCGCGTACGCCATCCCTACCTCGACCATCCGGGGCCGCTCGCCCTCGCCCACCGGGGCGGGGCGGCGGACGGCCTGGAGAACACCGTCGCCGCCTTCCGCCGCGCCGCGGACCTCGGCTACCGCTACATCGAGACCGATGTGCACGCGACGTCCGACGGACGCCTCGTCGCCTTCCACGACACCACGCTCGACCGGGTCACGGACGGCAGCGGCCGGATCGCCGACCTCCCGTGGTCGACGGTGCGCCACGCGCGCGTGGCGGGCACCGAACCGGTGCCGCTCTTCGAGGAGCTGCTGGCGGCATTCCCGGACGTGCGCTGGAACGTGGACGTCAAGGCGGAGCCCGCGCTCGTACCGCTCCTCGACCTGCTGCGCCGCACGCGCGCGTGGGACCGCGTCTGCGTCGGCTCCTTCTCCGAGCAGCGCGTCGCCCGCGCCCAGGCGCTCGCGGGGCCCCGCCTCGCCACGTCGTACGGCACCCGGGGCGTGCTGGGCCTGCGCCTGCGCTCGTACGGGGTTCCGGCCGCACTGCGCCGCTCCGCGCTCTGCGCCCAGGTGCCGGTGACGCACGGACGGGTCCGGGTGGTCGACCACCGCTTCGTGCAAGCCGCCCACGCGCGCGGGCTGCAGGTCCACGTGTGGACCGTGAACGACGAGAAGGAGATGCGGCGGCTTCTCGACCTCGGGGTCGATGGCATAGTTTCCGATCACATCGAGACGCTGCGGGACGTCCTCAAGGACCGGGGGACGTGGGTCTGACCGCCACCCCGCGGCGCCGTGGGGCGGGGACGGCAAGGGGACACGGGTGGGCACCGAGATCGCGCGGGAGACGGCGCCGGGGGCGTCGACCCCCGCCGAGCGCAAACGCGAGCAGCGCGGCTGGTACTTCTACGACTGGGCATGCTCGGTCTATTCGACCAGCGTCCTGACGGTGTTCCTGGGGCCGTATCTGACCTCGGTCGCGAAGACGGCCGCGGACCCGGGCGGCTTCGTGCACCCCTTGGGCATCCCGGTCCGCGCGGGCTCGTTCTTCGCGTACTCGGTCTCCCTCTCGGTGATCGTGTCGATCTTCGTGATGCCCCTCGCGGGCGCGGCGGCGGACCGGACGGGCCGCAAGAAGCCCTTGCTCGCCCTGTGCGCCTACACCGGCGCGGCGGCGACCGCCGGGATGTTCTTCCTGGACGGCGACCGCTATCTCCTGGGCGGCCTGCTCCTCGTCGTCGCGAACTCCTCGCTCGCCGTCTCGATGGTGCTCTACAACTCGTACCTGCCGCAGATCGCGCCCCCGGAGGAGCGCGACGCGGTCTCCTCGCGCGGCTGGGCCTTCGGCTACGCCTCGGGCGCCCTCGTCCTCCTGGCGAACCTGGTGCTGTACACGGCCCACGACACCTTTGGTGTCTCCGAGTCGACGGCGGTACGCATCTGCCTGGCGTCGGCGGGCCTGTGGTGGGGCGCGTTCACCGTGGTCCCGCTACGCCGCCTGCGCGACCGGCGCACAGAGCCCGCGCCGGGTGGTACGGCCTCCGGCCCGCGGCAGCTCCTTGCCACGGTCAAGGACATGCGCCGCCACCCGCTGACGCTCTCCTTCCTCCTGGCCTACCTCGTCTACAACGACGGAGTGCAGACGGTGATCTCGCAGGCCTCCATCTACGGTTCCGAGGAGCTCGGGCTCGGCCAGTCGACGCTCATCGTGGCGGTGCTGCTCGTACAGCTCCTGGCAGTGGCCGGGGCGCTCGCGATGGGCCGCCTCGCGCGCGCGTACGGCGCCAAGCGCACGATCCTCGGCTCTCTTGTGGCGTGGACGGTGACGATCGGGGCCGGCTACTTCCTGCCCGCCGGGGCGCCCGCGTGGTTCTTCGCGCTCGCCGCCGGCATCGGGCTCGTCCTGGGCGGCACACAGGCGCTGTCCCGCTCACTGTTCTCGCACCTGGTACCTACCGGCAAGGAGGCCGAGTACTTCTCCGCGTACGAGATGAGCGACCGCGGGATGAGCTGGGTGGGGCCTCTGGTGTTCGGGCTCGCGTACCAGCTGACCGGGAGTTATCGCGACGCGATCGTGTCTCTTGTGGCCTTCTTCGTGATCGGTTTTGTCCTGCTCGCGAGAGTTCCGGTCCACAGGGCGGTGCGCGACGCGGGCAATTCCGTACCGGCCCGGATTTAGCACCTGAAGGCAAATCCCGGTAGTGTACGCGGTTGGCCTGCCAGGCGTACCGTTACTGCACGTCTAGATCGCGAAACGCTGGGTGACATCCTGCGTGAGATGTGACAAACCGGTCACCGGTGGGTACAACAAGGGGCGGCTACGACGGCGACGCATGACCCGGGATCCGGGAATCTTTACCGCCGACCGGACGTTGACCGGATGACGACGACAGCGACACCTGTCCTGTGGGCGACAAGCCCGGGAGGCACGATTCATGAGTGAGCGAGCTCTTCGCGGCACACGCCTCGTAGTGACCAGCTACGAGACGGACCGCGGCATCGACCTGGCTCCGCGCCAGGCCGTGGAGTACGCATGCGAGAAGGGACATCGTTTTGAGATGCCCTTCTCGGTGGAGGCCGAAATTCCGCCGGAGTGGGAGTGCAAGGTCTGCGGGGCCCAGGCACTTCTCGTGGACGGTGACGGCCCTGAGGAGAAGAAGGGCAAGCCGGCTCGTACGCATTGGGACATGCTGATGGAGCGGCGCACCCGTGAGGAGCTCGAAGAGGTCCTCGAGGAGCGCCTGGCGGTTCTGCGTTCGGGCGCGATGAACATCGCGGTGCACCCGCGGGACAACAGCGGCCGCAAGTCGGCCTGAGTCCCAGAAACACACCGCACAAACGGCCGGGGGGGGGCCCCCCCCCGGGGGGCGGGCCCGGCGGGGGGGGGGGGGGGGGGCGGGGGCGGCGGGGGGGGGGGC
>NZ_JBITCS010000020.1:47092-177990 GCF_044453445.1 Streptomyces sp. NPDC051684
CTGTGCCCCACAACCCCCCCCCACACCCGGCGGGGGCCGCACACCCCGGGGGGGCCCGCCCCCGGCCGTTTGTCGTGGGCCCCGTGGGCCCGTCGGTCAGGGGGTGAGCGGCGGACGCGGGTCCGTGTCGTCCCCGCGCGGGCCCGGACGCTCGTCGTCCTTGACGACCTCGCCCTGGATCACGGTGCCGCCGGACTGGCGCATCCGGGCCTGCTGGAAGGCGTCACCGAACGGGCCCTGGCCCGCCGTCGCGCCCATCCGCCGCTCGACCTTGCGCTCGGTGTACCGGCTCAGCGCCGTGCGCAGCGGCGGAACGAGCAGCAGCAGGCCGAGCGCGTCCGAGATCAGCCCAGGGATCATCAGGAGCAGCCCGGCGAGCATCAGCAGCCCATTGCCCTGCGAGCGCTGCTCCGGGGGCTTGGAGGCCTCGGGAGAACCGCTCTGCTGGCGCTGCAGCGTCTCCGTGAGGTTCTGGAAGGCGCGGCGCCCCGCGGACTTCATCACCACGGAACCGGCCACGATGCCGGCCACCAGCAGGATGCCGAGCGTGAAACCGCCGATCGCGCCCGCCACCACCGTGAGCAGCCAGATCTCCAGGACCATCCAGGCCGCTACGCCGAGCGGCAGATACCTGCGGAGCCGGGAGCGCCGGGCTCCGGTGGACGGGTTACGAGGCGGAGTGCCAGTGGTCATGCCCCCAGTCTGCCTGGGGCCGGGTGCGATTGGCGTAAGCGGGGGATCAAGATCGCTCTCAGCGATCGCCCGGCTTGCGGCCCAGGACCTTGTCCACCCGCGCGCCCACGCCCCACGTGGTGACCCGCCACAGCGCTTCCACGACGATGTCCTTGCTCATCTTGGAGTCCCCGCGCTCGCGCTCCACGAAGGTGATGGGGACCTCGACCACGTGATAGCCCTCGCGCACCGCGCGCCGGGCCAGGTCGACCTGGAAGCAGTAGCCCTGCGAGGCGACCTCGTCGAGCCCGAGGCCCTCCAGGGTCTCCCGGCGGAAGGCGCGGTAACCCCCGGTGACGTCACGGATCGGGACGTCCAGGAGAAGGCGCGAGTACGTGGAGCCGCCGCGGGAGATGAACTGGCGGGACTTGGGCCAGTTGACGATGCGTCCGCCGGGCACCCAGCGCGAGCCCAGGACGAGGTCCGCGCCCTTGAGGGCGGTCAGCAGCCGGGGCAGCTCCTCCGGCTGGTGGGAGCCGTCGGCGTCCATCTCGACCAGGACCCCGTAGCCGTGCTCCATGCCCCAGGCGAAGCCCGCCAGGTAGGCGGCGCCCAGGCCCTCCTTGCCGGTGCGGTGCAGGACGTGCACCTGCTCGTCCTCGGCGGCCAGCTCATCGGCGAGTTTGCCGGTGCCGTCGGGGCTGTTGTCGTCGGCGACCAGGACGTGCGCGGCAGGCACGGACTCCCGGACGCGGCCGACGACGGGCTTGATGTTCTCCGCCTCGTTGTAGGTCGGGATGATCACCAAGGTCGTGCCCAGAGGGCCGAACGTCCGCCCACCGCCGTCGCTCACAGCTTCCCCTTAAAACTTCCGTCCACAAGAGGACCACCATAGCGAGCACCCCAGTTCACGCCGATAAGGCGCCCTGGATGAGCTGTCGAGAGCCGGAAACGGGCCGGGGAGAGCGGGACACGGAACCGCTCGCTGCGGATCGACGAATACTGCGGATCGGGGCCGGGCGTCCTTCGGGCCGACCTGGGGCCCGCTGGCTGCGGGTCGACCTAAAGCCGTTGTCTACTGAACGCCCGGGCCCCACCCGGGTCGCACCTGGCCGACCGGCCGGAACGTTCCAGCGCCCCGTGGCGCGGGCGCTGGGCCTGGCTCCCAGTGGTGGTACGCCGGTGCGGCGCACCACCCCCTGACCCAGCTGCGTTCTACGACTGCCTGGACTTCCCCGGTCGTGCCTGGAGGTGGTGGACCCGGCCGAACCTACCCGTCGACCGCCGCGCCTTGTCAACAGGCGTTCGACCTGCGGCTCTCCGCGAACTCCGCTGGTCAGCGCGGAGGATTCGCAGGTCGCACGGGACCGTGTCGCGGCAAGATCGAAGTCGTGGCGCCCCGGTTATCACTCGTCCGGCCGTACGAAGACCGGCTGACCGAAGACCACCGTCCGCAGGCAGACCGGGAGTTGGGCCCCCGGGGAAAGGTCCGGCAGGCCGGGCGTGCCGGAGCGCGGATCGGTCGACCAGCGGGCCACACGGTCGTCAGGCGCCTGCACGACCAGCTCGTCCGTGCGCCAGACGGCGTAGTCGGCGGGGGCGCCCGGGACGAGGATGCCCGCGTCGTCGCGGCCGACGGCACGCCAGCCCCCGCGCGTGTGGGCGGTGAACGCGGCGCGTACGGAGACGCGGTGTTCGGGCGTCCGGTGGAACGCGGCGGCGCGGATCGTGCCCCACGGGTCGAGCGGGGTGACCGGGCTGTCGGAGCCGAAGGCGAGCGGGACGCCGGCCTTCAGGAGGGCCGCGTACGGGTTGAGAGTGCGCGCCCGTTCGACGCCGAGGCGGTCGGCGTACATGCCGTCCTCGCCGCCCCACAGGGCGTCGAAGGCGGGCTGCACGGAGGCGGTGAGTCCGAACTCGGCGAAGGCGGCGACGGTTTCGGGCGTGAGCATCTCGGCGTGCTCCACACGGTGCCTGGCCGCGCGTACGCGCGCGAGGCCGACCCGTTCGGCCGCGGCGCGCATGCCGTCGACCACGGCGGTGACGGCGGCGTCGCCGATGGCGTGGAAGCCCGCCTGGAGGCCGGACTCCGTGCAGGCGACCACATGGGCGGCGATGTCCTCGGCCGACATGTAGGCGGTGCCGCTGTGCGGCGCGGCGGCGGTGTCCGCGTACGGCTCGTGCAGGCACGCCGTGTGCGAGCCGAGGGCGCCGTCGACGAACAGGTCGCCCGCTGCGCCCAGCGCGCCGAGTGCGCGGGCCCGTTGGATGTCACGGTCCGCCCAGTAGCCGGCCACGCGCGGGCCGGGCTCGGAGCGGGCGAGGTCGAGCAGGCCGGTGAAGTCGTCCTCGGAGGAGATGTCGGGGCCCGCGCACTCGTGGACCGAGCCGATACCGAGCGAGGCGGCGTGCTGGAGGGCGGCGCGCTGGGCCTCCGTACGCTGCTGGGGGCCCACGGCGGCGAGGGCGGCGGCGCGGACGGCGTGGTGGGCGTCACGGGCGAGGGGGCCCTCGGGGTCGAATCCGGGGCGGTCCGTGATGCCGGGGACGAGGCCGAGGAGGGCGGTGCTGACGGCGGCCGAGTGCACGTCGATACGGGAGAGGTAGACGGGGCGGCCGGCCGTGGCCTCGTCGAGTTCGGCGCGCGTGAGGGGCGTGCGGTCGGGCCAGCGGGCGGCGTCCCAGCCGTGGCCGAGGAGGACGCGGTCGGTGGGGTTGGCCGCGGCGTGTTCCCGTACGCGGGTCAGGGCCTCGGCGCGGGTGCGGGCGGCCGTGAGGTCGAGGCCGGTCAGGGCGAGGCCGGTCGACGTGGTGTGGACGTGGGCGTCGGTGAACGCCGGGGTCACCAGGGCTCCGTCGAGGTCGATCACCTCGTCCACGCCGTCCGTGAACGCGTCCGCCGCGCCCTCCGAGCCGACCCAGGCGACGTGGCCGGCCTCCACGACCATCGCTGTGGCGAACGGGTCGGCGGGGCTGTGGATCTCGCCTCGGCGGAGGAGGACGGTGCGGGGGGTGGGGGGCGTGCTCATGGTGACAGTTTCCCGTGTCCGCGGGGTGGGGTGTGCCGGGGGGTGGTCGAGGTCGAGGGTGTCGGGTGCGCGGCACCGGGGTTTTCGGCGTGGCCGGGGTCGACGCCGGCGCATTTGACTGTATCGGGGTCGACGCCCACCGACCTCGTTGCGCGGCACCGGGGGCCGCCTTGCCCACCCTGCCGCCCCAGGCGGCAGATTGCCCAAGTCGGTGGCGGCCCGCCGCCAAGGGCGGGGAGCAGCGGGGGCCGGGGCGGAGCCCCGAGGCGTAGGGGTGGATGGGCGCCACCCGGGTCGGGGCGGAGCCCTGTGGCGTGGGTGGGCGGCACCGGGCCGGGGGCCCCGACCCACCGGCCCGCCCGCTAGATGCGTGGAGGGCGCGCCTCGTACGGGGTCGAGAGGACGACCGTCGTGCGCGTGGAGACGCCCGCCAGGGAGCGGACTCGGGCCAGGAGGTTCTCCAGCTCGTGGGGCGTCTCGACCCGCACCTTGAGGATGTAGTTCTCGTCGCCGGCCACGCTGTGGCACGCCTCGATCTCCGGCACACCCGCGAGCCGCTCCGCGATGTCGTCGGGGGCGCTCGGGTCGAACGGCTTCACCGAGATGAACGCGGTGAGCGGCAGGCCGACCGACTCCGGGTCGACGACCGCGGCGTAGCCACGGATCACGCCGCGCTGTTCGAGGCGGCGCACCCGCTGGTGCACCGCGGACGTGGACAGGCCCGTGGCCTTGCCCAGGTCGGTGTAGCTCATCCGCCCGTCCTTGACGAGCAGCTGCACAATCTGTCGGTCGAGCTCCTCCATGCCGCTGAACCTACCCGTCCCTTGATCCTCACGGATACCTGAAGGAACGAGATGGGCGATACGTCTACCGCCGGACGGGCAAGTCCATTCGACATGTGACGAAGACCACAGGCCTGGGGCCGTGTCCACCGGCATGGAGTGATTACCTCGACGAGGAGCCGGGAAATGCTTGCTGTGGCCGAGGCCGCCACTCATGGACATCAGCGGCCGGCCCACCCGAGGGGGAGAATCCCATGCAGAGCATGAAGCGTTCCGGACGTCCTGGCGCGCGCGGCCGCCAGCAGGCGATCACCGAGCCCCAGCCGGAGGGCGTCGAAACCGACGTCTTCGGCACCGAGGGGGACGCGGGCGACGGATACGAGACGTTCGAGATGTACCGGGTGGCCTGCCCCGACTGCGGCAAGGCCATCGCCCTCCTCGCGGAGGAGGAGGTGCTGCCGGAGCACGCCCATGTCACGTCCCCCTGGGACCCGTTCGGCCTCACCGTCTGCGTCGGCAGCGGCAGGACCGTCACGGACGCGCTGCCCACGGACGACCTGGTGGGTGCCCAAGAGCAGGACGCCGCACTCCTGTTGACGCTCCCTCAGGGGCTCGACTGGCGTACACAGCCCTTCTCGCACGCCGGTGGCCCCGGATCGCGCCCCATCCGGGTGCCCGACCAGCCCTACCGCCGGGCCGCCGCCTGACCCCGATTCCGACCCTGATCCTGATCCGCTACGGGCGCTCGTCCCAGTAACTGCCCCGCACCATGGCCCGCAAGCTGTCGTGGTGCAGGATCAGTGTGTCCGGGTCCGCGGGCGCTTCTGCCTCGCCGAAGTGGATCTGCCGGTAGGCGACGCGGAGCATCACGACGGCGTGCCGCAGGGCCGCGTAGAGCGTGTAGAAGTCCATGTCGCGCGGGGTGTACCCGGTGAGTTGGGCGTACCGGGCCTCGACGCGGTCGCGGCGCAGGAAGTCCGGCAGTCCGCGCTGCCCGAAGGCCTCGGTCAGATCCTGGAAGAAGCGGTGCAGATAGACCGTCCAGCCGAGGTCGACCTCGCGCGGGGCGAGCGCCGCCATCTCCCAGTCGAGGACGGCGGCGGGCGCGAATCCGTCCTGCTCGTAGATGATGTTTCCGATGCGGGCGTCGCCCCAGTTGAGGACGGAGGGGCCCGGCTCCCGCGGCCACAACTCCTCGAGGCGCGCGAAGGCGCTCTCGATGAGGGGCGAGGGGCCGCGGCCCGCCACCACCCAGGCGTAGTAGGCGCGTTGGGCGTCCACGTGCCGGCGCAGCGGGCTCCCCTCCCCCGGCAGTTCCAGGAAGGACGCCTCGGCCGCCGGTACGCCGTCGTGCAACCGCGCCACCACCTGGACGCTCGCGTCCTCCAGGCGTTCCCGCTCGTCGTCGGTCGCCTCGTGCAGCCAGTTCCCCTCGTACGTATAGGGCATGACGTCGGGCGGCACCCGGCCCGCCACCCGTTCCATGACGAAGAACGGGGCGCCGAGCGGCCCCTCGTCCTCCTCCAGCCACAGCACGCGTGGCACGGGAAGCCCGGTGCGCTCGGCCGCGAGGCGCATCGTCCGGTACTGGCGGGGCATGTCGTACACCGGGAAGATCGTGTACGCCGACGGGTCCGCGGCCAGCCGCAACGCGCAGGCGCGTACGGGCGGTTCGGGGTGTTCGATGTCGAAGAGCAGGGTCTCGCTCGACATGCCGTTGGACTCGGGGACGCTGACGTTCACCGCCTTCGCCCCGGGCAGCCGGCGGCCGAGCCACGCGGTCAGGCGCCGGGCGATCTCCTCGGGCTCGCGGGTGGACGTGCGGGGCCTGGGCTGTCGCGGTGCTGTCGCCATCGCCGAACTCCTCGTCCTTGAGGGGTGGTTACGACCGCTCGGGATCCGGGGCCACCGAGTCGAAGCCCGTGAAGCCGCTCGGGTCGTGGCGGCCGAAGGAGCCGTGCTCGAAGATGCCGTGCCCGACCTGCCCGTCGAGGGTGAAGCGGGCGGCGTGGTCGATGACCCCGTACGCGGCCAGGGGGTGTGCCGTCGGGTCCGCCAGGTCGTACGTCCGCCGCTCGCACCAGTCGCGGCCGCGCCAGGTCCCGTGCTGCCAGTCGTCGGCCGGCGGATAGCCGGCGCCGACGGCGAGCGGGGAGGAGGCGAGGATCTCGACGCCCACGTCGAGCGGTTTGCGGTCGACCGGGTCCATGAGGTGGATGACCGCGCGCTCGGGGTGGCGGGTGCCGGGGCGGTAGGTGATGTCGGTCTGCGGCCAGCCGAGTTGGCGGTCGCGGTGGCCCTCGCGGACGACCGTGGCATCGTTCAGGGTGCGGTGGCCGTCGGCGTCCTCCTGGGTGATCACCATGAGGAAACGGTCCTCGAAGCGGACCGGCGCCCAGATCCAGTGGAAGCCCTCGGTGGGGTGCTCCTGCGCGAAGCGGCCGCCCTCCTCCCCCGGCACCGGCCGCACGCCCCAGCTGCGGTCACGGGTCCCGGTCCAGCCGTCGAGCCGGACCTCACGGCCGCCGATCCGCAGCCATCCGTCGCACCGACCGGCCTGCACGAACCGCTTGCCCTCCAGCGTGAGCCGCGCCCCCTTGCGCTGCGTGTGGTGCGGCTCCCACAGGGCCGGGAAGTCGGCGCTCCAGTTGATCTCGTACGAGAGTCCGTCGGGGTCGTCCGGGTCGGCGGCGCAGGTGAGGATGAAGTCCTTCAGGGGGCGCTCGACCAGGATGTGCAGCGGCCCGACGCGCATGCTCATCCGCGTGTCATCGCTCAATGCGTCGGACGCGCGGACCGCGTGCAGGGTGTCGCCGACGCGCACGGTGGCGTAGGCGTCGATCACACCCAGGTTCGGATAGACGCCGAGGCCGAGGATGAGCAGGAACCGGCCCTCGGGGTCGATGAGGTGGAAGATGCAGCGGTCGTAGGCGTTGCGATCGCTGGTGGCGACGTGCTTCATCGACAGCGGGACCTGGTGGACGGGGTACTCGTCGAGGGCTACGGGACGGTCGGCAGTCTCGTCCGCTGACACGGCAAACCTCCCTGGAGGCACGACAGTTGATGTCGCCCGGAGGGGTGCGACCTGCCCGGCGGCGGAGTTGACGGTACGTCAGCTCGGCGTAGCTGGCCAGACGTTCGACCGGCCCTTGCCACGCGTACGGGTATGTCGTGAACTGACGCTCGAATTCGTCAATCAGTGACCTCGCTCATCCCTCTTTCGTTGAACGGGCATGACCTCGACGCAGACCTCGGCACCTGCGCCCACGGGACGACGCAGGCGCATCCTCGTACCGGTTACCGCAGAATCGGTTCACCAGGGGCGGCAGTCCCCCACGTCCCACCCGCTGCCGCAGGGCCGGCAGATGCCACAGGAACAGCAGTCCCAGCAAACGTCACAGGTTCAGCGCACCTCCCTGGCCGCACAGTCCCCGCGGCCTCCCGCCCCCTCGGCCGCGCAGCCCACCGCGCCGCAGCCGCCCGCCCTCCAGCCCGCGGGACCGCAGCCGCTCCCCCGGCCGCAGCAGGCCCGGCCGCCGCAGCCGCCGCACCCGCAGCCGCCCCAGCCGCGCCTGCACAACCCGCCGATCTACCAGGCGATGATCACGGCCTGGACCGAGCGCGGGCGGACGCTGCCGGGGCGCGAGGACCCGGAGTGGTCGCGGCTGATCGCACCCACCGTGCGCACCGGGCAGTTCAGCGCGATCCACAGCGCCCGGCAGTAGGTCCCGCGGCGCCGCGGGGTCGGGCACGCGCCTTCCGTCGCGCCACCTACTGCCGGGCGCTCTCGGGACCGGCGAGGTGGCGGGCGATGACCATGCGCTGGATCTGATTGGTGCCCTCGACGATCTGGAGCACCTTCGCCTCGCGCATCAGACGCTCCACGGGGAAGTCGGCCGTGTAGCCGTACCCCCCGAGGACCTGCACCGCGTCCGTGGTGACCTTCATCGCGGCGTCCGTGCACAGCAGCTTCGCCATGGCGGCCTGCTTGGAGAAGGGCCTGCCCGCGTCCCGCAGCCGGGCCGCCGACAGATACAGGGCGCGGCCCGCCTCGATCTGCGTCGCCATGTCCGCGAGCATGAAGCGCAGCCCCTGGAAGTCCGCGATGGGCCGGCCGAACTGGGCGCGCCCCTTCGCGTACTCCACCGCCGCGTCGAGCGCGGCCTGTGCGACGCCGACCGCGCAGGCCGCGATCCCGAGCCGGCCCGAGTCGAGCGCGGAGAGGGCGATCTGGAAGCCCTGCCCCTCGTCCCCGAGGCGGCGCGCGTCACTCACCCGCACCCCGTCCAGGTGGACCTGGGCGGTGGGTGAGCCCTTCATGCCCATCTTCTTCTCGGGGACCGCCGCGCTCAGGCCCGCCGCGTCACCGGGCACCAGGAACGCCGTGATGCCGTGGGCGCCCTCGCCGCCGGTACGGGCCAGGACCGTGTAGAAGTCGGCCACGCCGCCGTGAGTGATCCAGGCCTTCGTTCCCGTGAGCACCCAGTGGTCGCCGTCGCGGACCGCCTTGGTGCGCAGGGACGCCGCGTCGGAGCCCGAGGACGGTTCGGAGAGGCAGTAGGCGCCGAGCAGGCCGCCGCCCAGCATGTCGGGCAGGTGCTCGGCGCGCTGCTGCTTCGTGCCGAAGTTCGCGAGGGCGTGGCAGGACAGCGAGTGCACGCTGACACCGAGGCCCACCGTGAGCCGGGCGGCCGCGAGCTCCTCCAGGACCTGGAGGTAGACCTCGTACGGCTGCTCGCCGCCGCCGAACTCGGCGTCGTACGGCAGCCCGAGCAGTCCCGACTCGGACAGGAGGGCGAAGGTCTCGCGCGGGAAGCGGCCCGCCTCCTCGTCCTCGGCCGCACCCGGGGCGATCTCCCGCTGCGCGATGTCGCGGACCAGCCGCATCAGATCCTGAGCTTCGTCCGTCGGCAGCTGACGCTCGACTCCTGGCTCCGGCATGGCGACGCTCTCCTCCCTGGGCGGGCACTGCGGCGGCGGCCGCCGGGTGGGCGGGCGCCGCCGGATGGTCACTGCCGGGCCGATGCTGCCCTTCCGGATCACGGAAAGCGCAGACCAAGCGGCCGCGGCGTGTTGAGTATTCCCGATCCGGAGCGCCCCGTCACTGGTTAACGACCGCTTACTCAAAGTTTTTCCGCGAGAGCAGAATTGGTTCGTACCATTGACCCCACTGGTCTAGTCCTTCTAAGGTGCGGCGCGCAGGTCCACAGCACGAAACCCCCACGCTCCCCTCCCCCACGAGGAGACACGATGCTCAGACCGCACCTCCCCCGTAGAGGCCTCAAGGCCCTCCTCTCCGCCGCATGTTGCGCCGCACTCGGCGCGGGGCTGCTCGCCGGAGCCGGCGGCGCCTCGGCACAGCCGCAGAGCGACACCGAGCCGAAAGCGGCCGGCTCGAAGGTCGTCGGATACTTCACCGAGTGGGGTGTCTACGACCGGAACTACCACGTCAAGAACATCGAGACGTCGGGCTCGGCCGACAAGCTCACGCACATCAACTACTCCTTCGGCAACGTCCAGGGCGGCAAGTGCGCGATGGGCGACTCCTACGCCGCGACCGACAAGGCGTACACGGCCGACCAGTCCGTGGACGGCGTCGCCGACACCTGGGACCAGCCGCTGCGCGGCAACTTCAACCAGCTGCTGAAGCTCAAGAAGAAGCACCCGAACCTCAAGGTCCTCTGGTCCTTCGGCGGTTGGACCTGGTCCGGCGGGTTCGGCGAGGCGGCCAAGGACCCGGCCGCGTTCGCCCAGTCCTGCTACGACCTGGTCGAGAACTCCAAGTGGGCCGATGTCTTCGACGGCATCGACATCGACTGGGAGTACCCGAACGCCTGCGGACTCACCTGCGACACCAGCGGGCGCGACGCCTACAAGAACCTGATGGCGGCGCTGCGTTCGAAGTTCGGCGGCGACTACCTGATCACCTCCGCCATCCCCGCCGACGCCTCCGAGGGCGGCAAGCTGGACGCCGCCGACTACGCGGGCGCCGCCCAGTACGTCGACTGGTACAACCCGATGACGTACGACTTCTTCGGCGCCTGGGACGCGAAGGGGCCGACCGCCCCGCACTCGCCGCTGACCTCGTACGACGGCATCCCGAAGGCGGACTGGAACTCCTCGGCCACCATCGCGAAGCTCAAGGCGATGGGCGTGCCCGCCGCCAAGCTGCTGCTCGGGATCGGGTTCTACGGGCGCGGCTGGACCGGCGTCACCCAGGACGCTCCCGGCGGCACGGCCACCGGCCCCGCGGCCGGCAAGTACGAGCAGGGCATCGACGACTACAAGGAGCTCAAGAGCAAGTGCCCGGCCACCGGCACGGTCGGCGGCACCGCGTACGCGCGCTGCGGGAACGACTGGTGGAGCTACGACACCCCGGGGACCATCGCGGGAAAGATGGACTACAAGAACCAGCAGGGCCTGGGCGGCACCTTCTTCTGGGAACTGTCCGGGGACACGTCCGACGGTGAACTGATCAAGGCGATCAAGTAGCCGTAGCGGTAAGGCGATTCACTCCCCTGGTGGCACGCGCGCGTACGTTCGCGTGCGGTCAGGGGAGCACCGGCGCCGGGTGCGAGGGCTCGAACTCCTCGATCACCCGCAGGGTCTCGCCGAGCGTGCGCACCAACAGGGCGCGCACCGTGTCCCGTTCGAGCGCGGTGTGGCCGATCCAGTCGAGCGTGATGCCCTCGACGCTGCACAGCCAGCCGAGCAGCGCCGTCCGCGCGAGCAGCGGCACCTGCGAAGTCCCGTACGCGGCGCGGGCGATGGTGGCGATCAGCGCGTCCCGCACCCCGTCCCGGATGGCCTGCACCTGGGCGTCGAAGCCCACACCGCCGGTCACGATCGTGCGGTAAGCCGCCTGGTTGCGCTCCGCGTAGCGCAGATAGCCGTCCACGGTGCGGTGCACCCGCTCGACGGGGGCCAGGGCGCCGACGCTGCTCGCGCCGTCGACCAGCTCACCGACGGACTCCTCGATGATCGCCAGGTAGTAGCCCCGCTTGGACTTGAAGTAGTAGTAGATGAGCCCCTTGGCCACGCACGCGTGCCGCGCGATGTCGTCCATGGACAGCGCGTCGTAGGACGTGTCGGCGAACAACTTGCGGCCGATGGCGATGAGTTCGGCGCGGCGGGCGGTGGAGCGGTCGGCGCCGTGCGCCCGCTGTTGGCTGGTGTTCAATTCCGGCCCTGGTCTCGGACTCCGTGCGGATGCCGCAGTATGGCACTTTTCGGGGCGTCCGCATGACTTCCGGGGTGGGGCGTCTCACGTCGCGGTGGGCGACGGGGCGGTCACATCCAGCCGAGCTGGGTGACGAGCATCGCGAGGACCACGACGAAGGTCCAGCCCAGGACGTGTTCGAGGATCTTGGGCCCGTTGTCCTCGGGCCCGCCGGTGCGGGCGCGTGTGGAAGCGGTGGAAGCTGTGGCGGAATGCGCGGTCATGGGTGTCTCGCTCGGGTCGCGGTGCTGTTCCTGACTCCCCCGGCTGCGCCCGTGCCCCCCTGCGGCGCTCAGTCCACCTTGCCATCGGATCGCCGCCGTGCGGCCGAGACCTTGGTCACGTACAACCGGGCCGCGGCCAACGGCGGCTACACCGTGCGCCACTACACGCTCGACTTCGACTGGCAGGCGCCGCGGACCCCGTTCGCCGCCGCCACCACGATCAAGGCGACGGCGACCCAGGCGCTGTCCCGCTTCGACCTCGACTTCGCCGGGAACGTGCTGCGCTCGGTGACCGTGAACGGCCGTGCCGCACAGACCCGGCGCGACGGCGACGAGCTGATCGTCACGCCCGCCGCGCCGATCCCCAAGGGCGCCGCCTTCACCGTGAAGGTCGGCTACACCGCCGACCCGACGCAGGTGCGCCACCGCGACGACGCGATCGAGGACTACGGCTGGATCCCGACGCCCGACGGGACGGTCCTGTACCCGCAGCCCAACGGGGCCAAGATGATCTTCCCGTCGAACGACCACCCGAGCCGGCGCGCCCCCTTCACGTTCCGCGTGACGACCCCGGCCGACCGGACGGCCGTCGCGAACGGGCGCCTCGTCGACCGCAGCGAGCGGAGCGACGGACGGATCCGCTGGACGTACGACTCCGAGCAGCCGATCGCGACGCAGCTGGTCCAACTGGCCGTCGGGAAGTTCCAGTTGATCGACAGCAAGGGGCCCGGCGGGCTGCCGATCCGCGATGTCGTGCCGGACGATCTCGTGGCGCCCACCACGCAGTACCGCGATCTGACGCCCGATCATCTGACCTGGCTGCGGGCGAAGTTGGGACGCTACCCCTTCAACCGGTACGGCGTCCTCGTCGGCGACACGGACCTCGGGGTGGCCCTGGAGACGCAGACACTGTCGCTCGTCCCGAAGACGGACCTGCTCGGCACGAAGGTCGACGCCGAGCGCAATCTCGTCCACGAGCTGACCCACCAGTGGCTCGGCGACAGCGTCGGCATCGCCACCTGGTCCGACCTGTGGGTGAGCGAGGGGCACGCCCGCTTCTACGAGCGCTGGTACTCCGAGGAGCACGGCGGCGACAGCTTCGAGGCCGCCATGAGGACGGCGTACGAGAACCACGACCAGTGGCGCCACGACTACGGCGCCCCCGCCGAGCCCACGGAGCCGAACCTCTTCAAGCGGATGCGCTACGACGGCTCGGCGCTCGTCCTGTACGCGCTGCGCGAGCAGGTCGGCGCGGAGACCTTCGGCCGGATCGAGCGGGCCTGGGTCACCCAGTACCGCGGGAGGACGGCGTCGACGTCCGACTACATCAAGCTCGCGTCGAAGGTCGCGGGCCGCGATCTGACGGGCTTCCTGCGCCCGTGGCTGTACGGCTCGAAGACCCCTGCGATGCCGGGGCACCCCGACTGGGTGGTCAACCCGGTCGTCACGGGCTGAGCCCCCCATCGTGGTCTCCGCACGGCGGAGTCCGTCCGTGAGGAGACCACTGAGGGCGGTCGGCGCGCGTCAGCGCACGCCGACGGCCGCCAGCGCCTTGCGCTGCTTCTCGGTCGGGTTGGCCGGGAAGTACAGGTAGCAGACGCCGCCGGTGCCGGAGACGACCTTGCCGGTGGCGTTGTAGCGCTTGGTCCGGAGCCAGATGTTCTCCCACTCGCGCCTCTTGTAGACGCGGCGGACCGCCGGGTCGCTGGGTGAGGCCGGGTCGTTGGCGATCACGTCGCCGTCGGCGGTGAAGCCGATGACCGTCATCAGGTGTCCCGACGTGCCGTACCCCGCGCCGGTCAGCTCCTCCTTGAGGAACGACTGGGACGTTATGGCCGGGATGCCGGCCGCGATCAGCGCCTCCAGGTCGGCGAGGGAGGACAGCCGCGTGACGACGCCCTGGAGGTCCTTGTACGTCGCCGCGTACGCCGCGTTGAACGGCCAGTTCCCGCAGCCCTCGTACTGGTAGTCATACGTATGACGCGCCGCGTGGCAGACCTGCGGGTCGGCGTAGGACGGGTCCACCCAGGCGAGCTGCTCCGGTGTCGGCTTCCGGCCCCAGTACTCGATGATCATCTGCGAGGAGGTGGGGCTGCACCAGGCCTCTCCCCCGTTGTCGTACTCGGGGTACTGGCCGACGTGGATGTTCTGCGAGTAGCGCGGGACCTTCAGCTCCTTGGCGAGGCCCGGCGTGGACGCGGGGACCGTGAAGCGGTCCGGGACGTCCGAGCCCATGGCGCCCAGGCGCCACACCGTGGGCGCCGCCTTCGAGCCCGGCGCGCGCAGCAGCCGCAGGCGCAGCCGGTACGAGACCAGGCGCAGGCCCGAGGCCGCGTCGTCGATGGAGAACGTGTCCGTCCAGATGCTCGACTTGCCGTCCGACTGGTCGTCCACGGACGTGCGGCGGATGTCGGCGTCCTTGTCGTCGCCCGCGGTCCAGCGGCCCATGACGTACCAGGGGGTCGCCGCGCCGTCCGTGTAGGTGCCCTGGAGCTCGATCTGGATCCAGGTGCCCTTCGGGGTGCGCGCGTTCCAGGACGCGATGACCTCGGTGGCCGGGACCGAGAGCGCGTGCACCGGGGAGAGCCACTCGGCGTACTCCCACTCGGCCGTCCTGTTCAGGTGCGGATCCTTGTACGTCGTCGTACCGGCGGGCGCGCCGATCGTCACGCCGGGGCGCGCGCCGCCCACGACGCGCGTGCCGTGCGCGGTGCCGGAGCGCCAGTCGGCGGACGACGTCCAGGTGCGGTTGTCCACGAGGCGGTTCACGGCGCCTTTCCGTGCGGTCCGCGGGGTCTGCCGCGCGGGAGCGGCGGCGCGCGCGGCGCCCGTCGCGGCCGTCGTGGCGAGCGCGGCGCCCGCGGCCGCCGCGAGAACGGTTCTCCGGGAGAGCGGGGACGGGGGTTCGGGTCGGGTCATCGGCTGATCCCTCGGTCGTCGGTGCTGGCGGACGTGGCGGAGACGGAGACTGACGTGACAGAGTGCGCCAACTATGGCCGCCGGGGCGGGATTTCCACCAGCGTTTCGCAACCGCCACCCGCACAAATATTGGTCTTCACCACTGGCATGACCTGCGGCGGCGCGCGCGAAACCGATCCGGGCGGCGTCGTACCCTTGCGGCCGTGAGCTACCACCATGTGCCCCTCGCCGACTGCGCCGACCGGATCCGCCGACTGTCGCCCTCCTGCGGCCCCGTGCGGCTCGTCGGCATCGACGGGCACGCGGGTTCCGGGAAGTCGACCTTCGCGGCCCGGCTGGCCCGGGCGCTCGGCGGGGCGCCCGTCCTGCACCTCGACGACCTCGCGAACCACGACGCGCTCTTCGCCTGGACCGAGCGCCTGCGGACCCAGGTCCTCGACCCGCTCTCCCGCGGCGAGGCCGCGCGCTACGAGACGTACGACTGGCACGCCCGCCGCTACACCGCCGCGCGCGAGCTGCCGGCGGCGGATGTCGTCCTGATCGAGGGCGTGGGGGCGGGCCGCGGCGAACTTCGGCCGGAACTCGCGATGTTGCTGTGGCTCGACATGTCCCCCGAGGCCGCCTGGGCGCGGGGGCGCGCGCGGGACGGGGAGGAACAGCGGGAGTTCTGGGACGGCTGGATCCCAGCGGAACGGAAGCACTTCCAGGAGAACCCGTCCCTCCCCTTCGCACATCCTTTGGTGCGCGAGTGTCCAGAGGGATACGAGGTGCGCGAAGGGCCTGGTGGGATCCCACCCTTGAAGGCGTCCGTCACGCACAGTGATGAGCCGCCAGCGGTCCGGTGAACCTCTGGAAACAGCCTTCCGCCACTTTCCACGAGAGCCCCAACTCTGCTTGACCGGGGGGCCGTACAGGACTTACGTTCTCAATGTGCGGCCTTTCGGGGCCGCCTACAGACGCGAAGCCCCCGGTTGTTCCCCCGTGATCGGGGGCTTCGTTCTGCCCACAACACCCCTCGCCGAGCGCGCCGAGGCGCAGAACGCTCACCCTGGGTCACCATTCGGCACCGCGCCCACCTGCACCAAATCCCCCGCTCGCGCCCCGATCCGACCCCGTCGCGCCCTACGGCCGAGCTCGCCCCCGCAGGTACGATGCCCTCGGTGCGGTCTACGGACGGCTCGCTGTCCGCATCGTGACAACTCCCGTCCATGACAGAGCGGTTCATCGGGGGCACGGTTTGTGGGGGACGTGATGGACTTCGGCACCGGTGCACAGGCCGGCCCGGCCGACCTCGCCTGGCTGCGAGGCGTCGACGCCTACACCATGGGCGCCTATCCGCAGGCGGAGGACGAATTCCGCACGGCGGTACGGATGGACCCGGGGATGGCCGACGGCTGGCTCGGGCTGCACGCCCTGCGCGTCGACACGACGACGGCGCTGCTGCGCATGTTCCGGCACCGCGACCGGTTCGGGGAGCAGCGCGTCCGCCATCGGCGCACGCTCAACTCCTGGTACTGGCTGGGCTGGTGGGTGCAGCCGGTGCTTGAACATCCGCGCGACCTGCTGCTCGCGCACGCCTCGCACTGGCTGGACGGGCGCCATGTCCCGGACCTGGACCGGGCGTTGGCGACTCTGCCGCCGTTCGACGCGGACCCGCAGGTGCGGTTCCTGCACGCCTGCCGCTCGTACCTCGTGAAGGACTGGGAGCAACTGGTCCGGCACACCGACCCGTTGACCGACGACCCGATGCTCGGCATCGAGGCCGGCCTGTTCGGCGGCATGGCCCGGGTGCGCCTCGAGATGTACGGGCAGGCGGAGCCGCTGCTCTCGTCGGCCCTGATGCGGTGCCGCAGCGAGCAGCCGCAGCGCAAGGAGCTGCGCTACTGGCTGGCGAGGGCGCACGAGGGCACGGGGCGCTCGGCGGCCGCGCTCCCCCTGTACCGGGCGGTGCACCGGGTCGATCCCGCCTTCATGGACACCTCCGCGCGGCTCGCGGCGATCGCCGAGGGGGACGGGTACGGGGACTTCGGCGACGGGACCGACCTCACGCCGCTGCCCATGACGGGGTACCAGGACGGGTTCGACGGCGACGCGGGCGATCCGCTGTACGAGAGCGACGGCCGCAACCTCAAGGTGACCGACCCCGACCTGCCGCCTCCCGGTGGCGCGGCCGCCGACGACGCCGACATGGTGCGGGAGAAGGCCGTGGTGCCGGTGCCCGCGCCGCCGCCGGCCAGCAGCACGGATCCGGTGCTCCTGGAGGAGGCGCTCACCGAGCTGGAGCGGATGGTGGGCCTGGAGCCCGTGAAGCGTCAAGTGAAGGCGCTCTCCGCCCAGTTGAACATGGCGCGCCTGCGGTCCGGGCAGGGGCTTCCGGTCCAGCCGCCCAAGCGGCACTTCGTGTTCTCCGGGCCCTCGGGCACGGGCAAGACGACCGTGGCGCGGATCCTCGGGCGGGTGTTCTACGCGCTCGGGCTGCTCGGCGGGGACCACCTCGTGGAGGCGCAGCGCGCGGACCTGGTCGGCGAGTATCTGGGGCAGACCGCGGTCAAGGCGAACGAGCTGATCGACTCCGCGCTCGGCGGTGTGTTGTTCGTCGACGAGGCGTACGCGCTGTCCAACTCCGGTTACGGGAAGGGCGACGCGTACGGGGACGAGGCGCTTCAGGTGCTGCTGAAGCGCGCGGAGGACAACCGGGACCACCTCGTGGTGATCCTCGCCGGGTATCCGGAGGGGATGGACCGGTTGCTCGCGGCCAACCCGGGGCTTTCGTCGCGGTTCACGACGCGGGTCGACTTCCCGTCGTACCGGCCGCTTGAACTCACGTCCATCGGTGAGGTGCTGGCTGGGGAGAACGGGGACGTGTGGGACGAGGAGGCGTTGGACGAGCTGCGGTCCATCGCGGGGCACGTCGTCGACCAGGGGTGGATCGACGAGCTCGGGAACGGGAGGTTTTTGCGGACGCTGTACGAGAAGTCGTGTGCGTACCGGGACCTTCGGTTGACCGGGTATGTGGTTGAGCCCACGCGGGACGATCTGGCCACGCTTCGGTTGCCCGATCTTATGCAGGCCTACGGTGAGGTGTTGTCGGGGCGGGGGCCGTCCGCCGGGTGACGTTATGTGGCGGACGGCCCCCTGTTGCCGCTGGGCCGGGGTTGACGTCTCGGGGCTCTGCCCCGGACCCCGCGCCTCAATCGCCGGCGGGGCTTGATTTGGCCCAGCCGCTCAACCGGCACCGGGCTTGATTTGGCCCAGCCGCTCAACCGGCACCGGGCTTGATATGGCCCAGCGGCTCAACCGGCGCCGGGGCTTGAATGGTGCGCCGGGGTGCCTACGCCAGTGCCCCCTCGCGGTTGCGGGCCAAGGGGACCCGGGGGGAGTCCGGCTCGCGATGGGCCGGGTCGGTGACCTCGCCGACCAGGAGTTCCAGGACGTCCTCCAGGGCGACCAGGCCGAGTACGCGGCCGGAGGCGTCCGCGACCTGGGCGAGGTGGGTGGCCGCGCGGCGCATCACCGTGAGGGCGTCGTCCAGGGGGAGTTCCGAGCGGAGCGTCGCCATCGGGCGCCAGAGCTGCTGCGGGACCGCGCGGTCCGTGTCGGGGCCGTCGATCAGGTCGAGGACGTCCTTGACGTGCAGATAGCCCATGAAGGCGCCGTCGTCGGCGCAGAGCGGGAAGCGGGAGTAGCCCGTGCGGCCCGTGAGGTCGATGATCTCGGCCGGGGTGACCGCGGGGCCCACCGTCACCAGCGCGGCGCGGTCGATCAGCACGTCCGTCACCGGGCGGGAGCCCAGTTCCAGGGCGTCCTCCAGGCGCTCCTGCTCCTCGGGGGCGAGGAGTCCCGCCTGGCCCGAGTCCTCGACCAGGCGGTTGAGCTGCTCGCTCGTGAAGACCGCCTCCACCTCGTCCTTCGGCTCGACCCGGAAGAGCTTGAGGATCAGCCGGGCGCAGGCGCCGAGGGCGACGGTGACCGGCTTGCAGAGGCGGGCGAAGGCGACGAGGCCGGGGCTGAACCACAGCGCCGTCTTCTCCGGCGCCGCCATCGCCAGGTTCTTCGGGACCATCTCTCCGATGACGAGGTGGAAGAAGACCACGGCCGCGAGCGCGATCACGTACCCGAGCGGGTGGATCATGCCGTGCGGGACGTGGGCCGCCTCGAAGACGGGCTCCAGGAGGTGGGCCACCGTCGGCTCGGCCACCGCGCCCAGGGTCAGCGAGCAGACGGTGATGCCGAACTGGGCCGCCGCCATCATCTGCGGCAGGTGTTCCAGGCCGTACAGGACCTGCTTGGCCCGCTTGCCGGGGATCGGTTCGATCTGGCTGCGGCGGACCGAGACGAGGGCGAACTCGGCGCCGACGAAGAAGCCGTTCGCGAGCACCAGCAGGGCCGCGAAGACGAGTTGAAGTGCGCTCATCGGGCCGCCTCCAGGGCGGGCTGCGGGGCGTCAGCGGCCTTGACGATGCGGACGCGTTCCGCCCGGTAGTGGTCCACGGCCCGCACCGACAGGCGCCAGCCCGGGAGTTCGGCTCTGTCGCCGGGGGCCGGGATGCGGCCCAGGAGGTCGGCGACGAGCCCTGCCACGGTCTCGTACGGGCCCTCGGGGGCGTCGAGGCCGATGCGGCGCAGGATGTCGACGCGGCAGCCGCCGTCGGCGTCCCAGGCGGGGCGGCCGTCCTCGGGCGGGGCGACCGCCAGTTCCGGCAGGTCGAGTCCGTCGTGCTCGTCGCGGACCTCGCCGACGAGCTCCTCCACGATGTCCTCCAGGGTGACGACCCCGGCCGTGCCGCCGTACTCGTCGACGACGACGGCGATGGGCTGCTCGCTGCGCAGGCGCGCCAGGAGTGGCTGGACGGGGAGGGTCTCGGGGACCAGGAGCGGGGGTTGCGCGATGCGGCTGACCGGCGTGCGCAGCCGTTCGTGCGCGGGCATCGCGAGGGCGTCCTTCAGGTGGACCATGCCGATGATCTCGTCGATCCGCTCCCGGTAGACCGGGAAGCGGGACAGGCCCGTGGCGCGGGTCAGGTTGACCACGTCCTCGGCGGTCGCGGACGCCTGCAGCGAGCTGACCTTCACGCGCGGCGTCATGACGTGCTGCGCGGTCAGTTCGGCGAGGGAGAGGGTGCGGACGAACAGGTCGGCCGTGTCCTGTTCCAGGGCGCCCGCCTGTGCGGAGTGCCTGGCCAGGGAGACCAGTTCGCCCGGCGTGCGGGCGGAGGCGAGTTCGTCGGCCGGCTCGACGCCGAGCGCCCGTACGAGACGGTTCGCGACGGCGTTGAGCAGCGCGATCACCGGACGGAACAGGCGGGAGAAGGCGTGCTGCGGGCCGGCCACGAAGCGGGCCACCTGGAGCGGCTTCGACACCGCCCAGTTCTTCGGCACGAGTTCACCGATCACCATCTGCACGGCGGACGCGAGCAGCATGCCGACGACGACGGAGATGCCGCTGACGGCGCCCTCGGGGAGTCCGACGGCCGTGAAGGGCGCGTTCAGGAGCTGGGCCAGGGCCGGTTCGGCGAGCATGCCGACGACCAGGGAGGTGATGGTGATGCCGAGCTGAGTGCCGGAGAGCTGGAAGGACAGCTGCTTGAGGCTGTTGACGACGGTGCGGGCGCGCTTGTCGCCCGCGGCCGCGGCCTCTTCGGCGTCGGGGCGCTCCACGGTGACGAGGCCGAATTCGGCCGCCACGAAGAAGCCGTTGGCGAGGATCAGGAGGAAGGCGGCCGCAAGGAGCAGCAACGGGATGGTCATGCCGCCGCCTCCGGGGACGTCAGCGCGCGGGGCGCGCCATGTCGGGAGGGGGCGGCGCAGGTACTACCGGACGATCCGTCCATCGCTGGAGGGAGTCACTCCTCGGTTAGCAGGAGCCCTTGGCTCCGCCGGGGCGGCGGGGCAGGGGCGGGGCGGCGCGGTGGGCGCGCCCCGGGACCAGATTAATCAAGCGGGTGGCGTGTGCGTTAGGGGCTGCGCCCGGTCGAGTCGGCGGTGCCGTGGTCGGCGTCTCGGGGCTCCGCCCCGGACCCCGCTGCTCAATCGCCGCAGGGGCTTGAATCGGTCACCCGCCGCAGGGGTTCTATTGGGCTGCGTGCGCCGATTCCGTCAGCGCGCGGAGGGCCTTCGCGTCGCGGATGGCGGACTGTTTGGCCATGCCGGGCTGGATGCCCATCGCCGCCATGCTCGTGCCGTCGGTGAGGTCGAGGAAGACCCAGGGGTCACCGGGGCGCAGGTTGACCTGGACGATCTCCGCCCAGGTCAGGCGGCGGCTGCGCGCCACGTTGACCACCGTGACGCCCTCGGCATCGGCGACGACCTTGGGCCGGGCGAGCAGCCACAGCACGGCCCAGAACACGGCCCCGGTGAAGACGAAGCTGGCCTTCTCGCCCGGGCTCAGGCCGCCGAGCAGCAGCGCGACGACCGTGATCACCACGAAGGAGGCGGCGCCGAGCGCGTGCAGGACGGCGCGGGTGCGGCCCGGCCGGAAGGTGACGGGCAGGCTGGGGTGGTCGGGCATGGGTTGCGTCCTCAGAGGCGGCAGGCGTGGATGGCCGTGGTGAGGATGGCCCGCGCGCCGAGGGCGTACAGGTCGTCCATGATCCGCTGCGCGCCCTTGGCCGGGACCATGGCGCGCACCGCGACCCAGCCCTCGTTGTGCAGCGGCGAGACGGTCGGGGACTCCAGGCCGGGGGTGAGGGCGACCGCCTTCTCCAGGTGTTCGGCGCGGCAGTCGTAGTCCATCATCACGTACGTCCGGGCGACGAGGACGCCCTGGAGGCGGCGCAGGAACTGCTGCACCTTCGGGTCGGCCGACTCGTCCTCGGACGCGCCCTTGTGGCGGATCACGCAGGCCTCGGACCGCATGATCGGCTCGCCGAAGACCTCGAGGCCGGCGTTGCGCAGCGAGGTGCCCGTCTCGACGACGTCGGCGATCGCGTCGGCGACACCGAGTTCGATGGCGGTCTCGACGGCGCCGTCGAGGTGCACGACGTTGGCCTCCACGCCGCGCTCGGCGAGGTACTTGGCGACGATGCCCTCGTAGGACGTGGCGATCGTCCGGCCCGCCAGGTCCGCGAGGTCCTTGACGGCTCCCGGGCGCGAGGCGAAGCGGAAGGTCGAGCGGGCGAAGCCGAGCGGCAGGATCGTCTCGGCCTCGGCGCCGGAGTCGATCAGCAGGTCCTCGCCGGTGATGCCGATGTCGAGCTTGCCCGAGGACACGTAGATCGCGATGTCCTTGGGGCGCAGGTAGAAGAACTCGACCTCGTTGTCCGGGTCGACCGTGACGAGTTCCTTGGACTCCTTGCGCTGCCGGTATCCGGCCTCATGCAGCATGTCCGACGCAGGCCCTGAGAGTGAACCCTTGTTGGGGACGGCGATGCGCAGCATGAGGTCGGATTCCTTTGCGTAAGGGGGAGTTGCGGATGGGGAGGGGCGCGCGGGCCTAGAGGTGCACGTACACGTCGTCGAGAGAGATGCCGCGGGCGACCATCATCACCTGGACGTGGTAGAGGAGCTGCGAGATCTCCTCGGCGGCGGCGTCGTCGCTCTCGTACTCGGCGGCCATCCAGACTTCGGCGGCCTCCTCGACGACCTTCTTGCCGATGGCATGGACGCCCTTGCCGACCAGTTCAGCGGTGCGGGAAGTGGCGGGGTCGCCGGTGGCTGCCTTGTGCTGGAGCTCGGTGAAGAGCTCCTCAAACGTCTTATTGGACATGGTGGCGTCTACTTTACGCGTCCCGGGCCGGCCGTCAGCGCCAGGGCTCCGCGATCGTGCGCAGCGTGGTCGCGGTCGCGACGGCCGCGGTGACCGCCTCGTGGCCCTTGTCCTCGCTGGAGCCCTCGATACCGGCCCTGTCGAGCGCCTGCTCCTCGGTGTCGCAGGTCAGGACGCCGAAGCCGACGGGGACTCCGGTGTCGACGGTGACCTGCGTGAGGCCGTTCGTCACGCCCTGGCAGACGTATTCGAAGTGCGGGGTGCCGCCGCGGATGACGACGCCGAGCGCGACGATCGCGTCGTAACCGCGGCCCGCGAGAACCTTGGCGACGACCGGCAGCTCGAAGCTGCCGGGGACACGCAGGACGGTGGGCTCGCTGATGCCCAGCTCGTTCAGGGCGCGCAGGGCGCCGTTGACGAGTCCGTCCATGACCTGCTCGTGCCACTGGGCCGCGATGACGGCCACGCGCAGGTCGCCGCAGTTCTTCACGCTCAGTTCGGGTGCACCCTTGCCGCTCACGCGCTTCTCCTCGTACGTGTGTAACTGAAAACTGTTGGCTTACTGGTTGTTGCAGGCGGACGTCCGCGGGGCGTCCAGCCACGGCAGGTCGTGGCCCATGCGGTCCCGCTTGGTGCGCAGGTAGCGCAGGTTGTGCTCGCCCACCGTGACGGGCATCGGTTCCCGCTCGGTGACCTTGAGACCGTGCCGGGTGAGGGCCTCGGTCTTGTCGGGGTTGTTGGTCATCAGGCGCAGGCTGCGCACGCCGAGGTCGCCGAGGATCTGGGCGCCGGCGGCGTAGTCCCGGGCGTCGGCGGGCAGGCCGAGCTCCAGGTTGGCGTCGAGGGTGTCGCGGCCCTGCTCCTGGAGCTCGTAGGCGCGCAGCTTGGAGAGCAGTCCGATGCCGCGGCCCTCGTGTCCGCGCAGGTAGACGACGACACCGCGGCCCTCCTCGACGATGCGGCGCATGGATTCCTCCAGCTGGGGGCCGCAGTCGCAGCGCAGCGAGTGGAAGACGTCGCCGGTCAGGCACTCGGAGTGGATCCGGGCGAGGACCTCCTCGCCGTCGCCGACCTCGCCGTGCACGAGGGCGACGTGCTCGACGCCGTCGACCGTGGAGCGGTAGCCGTAGGCCGTGAACTCGCCGAAGGCGGTGGGGAGCTGGACGGTCGCCTCGCGCTTGACCGTGGGCTCGGAGGTGCGGCGGTAGTCGATCAGGTCCTTGATGGAGATGATCGTCAGGCCGTGCCTGCGGGCGAACGGGACCAGCTCGGGCAGGCGCAGCATCACGCCGTCCTCGCCCGCGATCTCGACGATGGCGCCGGCCGGGCGCAGGCCCGCGAGCCGGGCGAGGTCGACGGCGGCCTCGGTGTGGCCGTCGCGGACCAGGACGCCGCCCTCCTTGGCGCGCAGCGGGAAGATGTGGCCGGGGCGGACGAAGTCGCCGGCCATCGAGGTGCCGGAGGCGAGCATGCGCAGGGTCTTGGCGCGGTCGGCGGCCGAGATACCGGTGGTCACGCCGTGCGCGCCGGAGGCGTCGACGGAGACGGTGAACGCGGTCTGCATCGACTCGGTGTTGTTGCCGACCATCTGCGGCAGGTCGAGCCGGTCGAGCTCGGCGCCCTCCATGGGGGCGCAGATCAGGCCGCGGCACTCGCTCATCATGAAGGCGACGATCTCGGGCGTGATCTTCTCGGCGGCGACGACGAGGTCGCCCTCGTTCTCGCGGTCCTCGTCGTCGACGACCACGACGGGGCGTCCGGCGGCGATGTCGCGGATCGCCATCTCGACCGGGTCGAGGCTCAGGTCCTCGACCTCGTACAGGTTCGGTGCCGTACTCATGCGCGGGCTCCTTCCAGGGCCGGGGCGGGGGTAGCGGCGGCGCGGGAGCGCAGCCACCAGTCGCGCATGCCCCACAGGACGAGCGCGCCGTAGATGACGTAGACGAAGCCGGAGAAGGCGAAGCCGTTGGCGAAGTTCAGGGGGACGCCGACGAGGTCGACGAGCAGCCAGGCGAACCAGAACTCGACCATGCCGCGGGCCTGCGCGTACATGGCGACGACGGTGCCGACGAAGATGTACGCATCCGGCCACGGGTCCCAGGACAGCGTCGGGAAGGCGGTGAACAGGCCGCCCACGGCGAGCGTGCCGACGGCCGCGGCGCCGAGCAGGTAGCCGCGCTCGCGCCAGGTGGCGAAGCGGACGGCGATGGAGCCGTCCTGCGCCTGGCCCTTGCCGCGGTTCCACTGCCACCAGCCGTAGAGGGCGACGAGGATGACGACGAGCTGCTTGCCGGCGCTGCCCGAGAGGTGGGCGGTGGCGAAGGCGGTGAGCAGGATCGCGCCGGATATCAGCTGGGCGGGCCAGGTCCAGATGGAGCGGCGCCAGCCGAGCGCGAGGGCGATGAGGCCGATGGTGTTGCCGATCATGTCGGACCAGAGGATGTGCTGGCCGAAGATCGTGAAGGCCTCGGTGTTGAGCCAGTTCACCGGGCACCGCCCTGGGCGCCGAGCATCCGCTCCACGTACTTCGCGATGATGTCGACCTCGAGGTTGACCGGGTCGCCCGCCTGCTTCACGCCGAGCGTGGTCAGGGCGAGCGTGGTGGGGATGAGGCTGATGGTGAAGTAGTCCTCGGCAGCCTCGACGACGGTCAGGCTCACGCCGTCGACGGTGATCGAGCCCTTCTCGACGACATACTTCGACAGCTCGGCCGGCAGCGAGATCTTGACGATCTCCCAGTGCTCGGAGGGGGTGCGGTCGATGATCGTGCCGGTGCCGTCGACGTGGCCCTGCACGACGTGCCCGCCGAAGCGGCCGTCGGCGACCATCGGCCGTTCGAGGTTGACGCGGGAGCCCGTGGCGAGCGCGCCGAGGCTGGAGCGCTTGAGGGTCTCGGCCATGACGTCGGCGGTGAACTCGTCGTTCTCGTGCTCGACGACGGTCAGGCACACGCCGTTGACCGCGATGGAGTCGCCGTGTTTGGCGCCGTCGGTGACGACGGGGCCGCGGACGCGGAAGCGACAGGCGTCATCGAGCGTCTCGACGGCGGTGATCTCGCCCAGCTCTTCGACAATTCCGGTGAACACTTCCCGGGTCCTCCCTCTACGGGCCTGGACTCCGGGGCACTGTCGTACGACGACGACAGAACGTACGGGCTACGGCACCTGGAGCGACGCCGCGGTCGACACCGGTCCCCTGGGGGAACCGACGAAACAGCCGGCGACGCGCACTGGGAGTGCCCGCCCGCCGCGCACTGCCTCCCATCCGGACTTTAACCGTCGGTCCAGGAATTTCACCTGGTCAACCGGTCACAAGGTGCGTGACCGGGTCGCGGACTGTAACCGCCGGTTCGGACTTTCACCGACCCCGGAGTGCGCTGCTTCTGGTACAGAGCCAGTCTGCCACGTCTCCCCGACGTGCACGCATGCGAACGCTGTGGGCTGACTCACAGGGCGCGCCCCTGGTTTTCGCCCGCCCACGGGAATACGCCGCCGTTCTGGCAGTCTGAGGGCGTGACCAGCACGCAACACACCGAACGCGCGGCCCGTGCCGCCGAGTTCGAGAACCATCGGGGCCGGATGTTCGGGCTCGCCTACCGGATGCTCGGCTCGGCCGAGGAGGCCAAGGACACGGTGCAGGACGCGTACCTGCGGTTCGGCGCGACCGAACCGGGCGCCGTCGAGCACGTGGGCGCCTGGCTCGCCAAGGTCGTCACGAATCTCTGTCTGAACCGTCTCTCCTCCGCCCGCGTCCAGCGGGAGCAGTACGCGGGCCCCTGGCTGCCCGAGCCCGTCCTCACCTCGGACGGCACCCTCGGACCGCTGGAGTCGGCCGAGCAGCTCGACTCGGTGTCCTGCGCGCTGCTGGTGCTCCTGGAGCGGCTCACGCCGACGGAGCGGGCGGTGTACGTGCTGCGGGAGGCCTTCGCGTACGGATACCGGGAGATCGCCGGGGTGCTCGATCTCGGCGAGGCGAACTGCCGTCAGCTGTACCGGCGTTCCGTGGCGCGCCTGGAGGAGGAGCGGGCGCGCTTCGAGCCGTCGGAGCGGGTGCGGCGCGAGCTGGTCGAGGCGTTCGTCGGGGCGGCCCGGGAGGGCGATCTGGCGGCGCTGGAGGCGATGCTGGCCACGGATGTGCAGTGGTGGGGCGACGGCGGCGGCAAGGTCACCGCGGCCCGCAAGGCCGTCTCGGGCCGCGAGAAGGTGCTGCGCTTCCTGGAGGGCATCGCCGAGCGATATCTGGTGGGCGTGGAGCTGTTCGTCGCGGAGATCAACGGGGAGCCGGGGATCGTCGCGCGGCAGCCGGACGGCGAACTGTTCGCGGTGGTCTGCTTCGAGGTGCGGGGCGGGCGCGTCTCGGTCGGGCGGACGATCCTGAACCCGGACAAGCTGGGGTTCGTGACGCGTCAGCTCGGATCGGCCGCGTAGGGCTGTCACAAACGCGCGACCCGGCCGGTTCTCAGCTGGCGACGGGCGTTCCGCAGGGGGACGTCCGGGTGCGAAGGAGCTGAGAAGGCGATGACCACGATCCTGGTGACCGGCGGAACCGGAACGCTCGGCCGGCTCGTCACCGAGCGGCTGCGCAGGGCGGGGCACGAGGTGCGGGTGCTGAGCAGGCACAGCGAGCCGTACGCCGTGGATCTGCGGGAGGGCGGGGCGGCGCTCGACCGGGCCGTGACGGGCGTGGACACGATCGTGCACTGCGCGTCGACACAGACCGGCGGCGACGAGAAGGCGGCGGCGAACCTGATCGCGGCCGCGCGCCGGGCGGAGGTCCCGCACCTGCTCTACATCTCGATCGTCGGCGTGGACGAGGTTCCGTTCCCCTACTACAAGGCGAAGCTCGCGGTGGAGCGGCTCGTCGAGGAGTCGGGGCTCGGGTGGACGGTGCTGCGGGCGACGCAGTTCCACGATCTGGTGGCGACGATCGTGCGGGGCGCGGCGAAGCTGCCGGTGGTGTTGTTGCCCGCCGGGGTGAGCGATCAGCCCGTCGAGGTGGGCGAAGTGGCGGAGCGGTTGGCGGAGTTGGCGCAGTTGCCTCCGGCGGGGCGGGTCGCGGACATGGGTGGGCCGGAGGTTCTCGCGTTCACGGAACTCGCGCGTACGTATCTCAGAGCGGCCGGGAAGCGGCGGGCGGTCGTCTCGGTGCCACTGGCCGGGAAGGTGTATCGGGCGTTTCGGGCGGGTGGGCATCTGACGCCGGAGCGGCGGACCGGGAAGGTGACGTTCGCGGAGTATCTCTCTCGGCGCTGACCGTTCCTACGCCTCGGGGCGCTGCCCCGGGCCCCGCGCCAGGGGCTGACATTTACCGGCACCGGCGTTGACGCCACGGGGCTCCGCCCCGGACCCCGCGCCTCAATCGCCGGCGGGGCTTGATCGGCCCGCCCGCCAGCGGGACTCGACCCATCAATCGCCACAGGGACTTGATCTGTCAATCGCCGGCAGGGGCCTGGTCCATCATTCGCCGGCAGAGGCTTGGTCCATAGCCAGCGGCAGGGGCTGGGCTTGATCTATCAAGCCCCTGCGGCGATTGAGCAGCGGGGTATGGGGCAGAGCCCCAAGCTCAGCCCCGGGTGTCCCCGCGCGGGTAGACCGCCTCCTGGGCCGTCTCCCGGGCCATCAGGAGCGCGCCGCGCAACACCGCGCCGCCGCCCAGTTCGCCGGCGCGGACATCCGTGGGCAGCGGGGACATCGCGGCGACGCGGGTCGCTACCCGGTCCGCCAGCGCCGCGCCCCCCGCGCGGCCGATCTCGCCGGCCAGGACGACGCAGCCAGGGTCGAGGACGGCCACCACCGCGGCGGCGCCCAGGACCACCCGGTCGGCCAGCGCGTCGAGGAAGGCCCCGTTCCCGGCGCGCACCACGTCCGCCGCGCGCTCCAGCGGCTCGCCGGGGTCCACGAGCCCGTGCGCGGCGGCCAGTTCGAGGATCGCCGCCGAGCCGACCAGTGAATGAAAGCCTCCGTCGCAGCCGGACGCGGACGGCAGTCCGGCCGTCCCGGGCACCGGCAGGAAGCCGACCTCGCCGGTGCCGCCGGAGGCGCCACGCCGCAGCTTGCCGTCCAGAACGACGGCAGCGCCGATGCCGAGGCCCAGCCACAGCAGCGCGAAGGTGTCGCGGTCGCGGGCGGCGCCGTCGCGCCGTTCGGCAAGGGCGGCAAGGTTCGTCTCGTTCTCCACGAGGACCCGCGCGGGCAGTCGCTCCTGGAGCGCCGAGACCAGTCGGCGGTGCCATTCCGGCAGGCCGGAGGAGTCGCGCAGTTCACCGGTCGCGGGGTCGACGAGGCCGGGTGCGCCGACGCCGACGGTGTGCAGCCGCTCGACGCCCGCCTCCTTCGCCGTCCGTTCCAGGGCGGTGACGGTGCGCTCGACGGCGCCGCCCGCCGCCTCCCCCGCCCCGACCGGCACCGACGCCTCCGCGAGCACCGTGCCCAGCAGGTCCGCGACGACGAGCCGGACGCCGCGGGTGCGTACGTCGAGCGCCGCGAGGTGGGCGCGGCCGGCGACGATCCCGTAGAGACGCGCGTTGGGGCCGCGCCGCTCGGCGCCCGCCTCGCCCGCGACCTCGATGAGACCCGCCGCGGTGAGCCTCTCGACGAGATCGGCGACGGTGGGCCGGGAAAGACCCGTGCGTTCCTTCAACTGCCCCGCGGTGAGCGGCCCTTCCTCCTGGAGGAGGCGCAGCGCGAGCCGGTCGTTGATGGCTCGGGCGGTTCTCGGCGATGCGGGCATGGCGGGATCCTACGCGGATATCGCTGGCATTATCAGGCAGGGTTCCTGATAGTTTACGGCGGCACACAAGGGAGACTCGGGGAGGGCTCGCGGGATGGCGGAACTGACGTACGCACCAGGGGAGTTGAAGCGGGCGCGGTACGCCGTCGCCACCGTCTTCTGCATCCATGGCTCCGTGACGGGGTCGTTCGCGACGCGGGTGCCCTGGATCCAGGAGCACGCGGGCGTGAGCGCGGGCCAGTTGGGCCTCGCGCTCGCCTTCCCCGCGATCGGCGCCTCGCTCTCGATGCCGCTGGCGGGCAGCGTCACCCACCGCTTCGGCGCCCGCGCCGGGCTGCGCGGACTGCTCGCGCTGTGGACGCTGGCCCTGATCCTGCCCTCGCTGGCGCCCAATGTGGTCACGTTGTGCGCCGCGCTGCTCGTGTACGGCGCGACCGCGGGCATGTCGGACGTCGCCATGAACGCGCTCGGCGTCGAGATCGAGACCCGGCTCGACAAGTCGATCATGTCGGGGCTGCACGGGCTGTGGAGCGTGGGCGCCCTGCTCGGCTCGCTCGGCGGCACCCTCGCCGCGCACCTGGGCTCGGACGCCCGGCTGCACCACGCGCTCGCCGCGGGCGTCCTGACCGTGGCGGGCCTGATCGCCTGCCGCTGGGTGCTCGATCTGCGCCCGACGGAGGAAGAGGAGGCGCCGCCGCGCTTCGCGCTGCCGCCCAGGTCGGCGCTGCTCATCGGGGCCGTCGGATTCTGCGCGGTGTTCGCGGAGGGCGCGAGCCTGGACTGGTCGGCGGTCTATCTGCGGGACGTGCTCGGCACCTCGGCCGGGCTCGCGGCCGCCTGCACCACGGCGTTCACGCTCACCATGGCGGTGGCCCGGATCGCGGGCGACGCGGTGGTGGACCGGTTCGGCGCGGTGCGCACCGTGCGGATCAGCGGCCTCGTGGCCACGGTCGGCGCGCTGCTCGTGGTGATCGCGCCGAACCCGGGCGTCGCGATGGCCGGATTCGGCCTGGTAGGCCTCGGCATCGCGGTCGTCGTGCCGCTCTGCTTCGCCGCGGCCGGGCGCAGCGGGCCGAACCCGAGCCTGGCCATCGCGGGCGTCGCCACCATCACGTACACCTCGGGCCTGATCGCGCCATCGGCGATCGGCACGATCGCCGACGCGACCAGCCTCGTCGTGTCGTTCGGCCTGGTCACGGTGCTTGCGAGCGGGCTCGTGGTGTTCGCGAAGGTGCTGCGCGGCGGCGACCGTACGCGGACGGGGGCGGCGGAGCCGAGCGCCGCGCGGGCGACGGATCACGCCTCGTAGGGCGGGCCAGGTGGGCGGCGGCTCGGTACGAACTCGCACTTACGTCGCATTAGCATGAAGCGATCATTCCGAGCCGCACAGGCACCACCCACCTCACGGCCACCACAGAAGGCGGAAACTCTCATGGACCTCGGCGTGCGCTGGAAACTGCACGGCGACGGGCGCACGCCGGCTCCCGGCGCGGTCGTCCGCCCCGACGAACGCCTGACATGGCCGCGCACGGTCGGTCTCGGCGCGCAGCACGTGGTCGCGATGTTCGGCGCGAGTTTCGTCGCACCCGTTTTGATGGGTCTCGACCCGAACCTCGCGATCATGATGTCGGGCGTCTCGACGATCATCTTCCTGCTCGCGACGCGCGGCCGGGTGCCCAGCTACCTCGGCTGTTCGCTCTCCTTCGTGGGCGTCGCGGCCGTGATCCGGGCGCAGGGCGGCTCCAGCGCGACGGTCACGGGCGCGGTCTTCGTCGTGGGCGCCGCGCTGTTCCTGGTGGGCCTCGCGGTGCGGAAGTTCGGGGCACGGATCATCCACGCGGCGATGCCGCCGGTGGTGACCGGCGCGGTCGTGATGCTGATCGGCTTCAACCTCGCCCCGGTGACGGCCTCCACCTACTGGCCGACGGACCAGTGGACGGCCCTGCTCGTCATGCTGTTCACCGGTTTGGCCGTGGTCTGCCTGCGCGGTTTCTGGTCGCGCATCGCGATCTTCCTCGGCCTGGTCTTCGGCTACGCGCTCTCCTGGGTCCTCGACCAGGTCTTCGGCAAGATCCACTCACCGAACAGCGGCGGCAAGGCCGTCGACCACTGGCGGCTCGACCTGTCGGCGGTCGGCCAGGCCGACTGGTTCGGCCTGCCGTCCTTCCACGCCCCGTCGTTCCAGTGGTCGGCGATCCTCGTGGCGCTTCCGGTGGTCATCGCGCTGATCGCGGAGAACGCGGGGCACGTCAAGGCCGTCGGCGAGATGACCGGCGACAACCTCGACGGCAAGCTCGGCACGGCGATCTCCGCGGACGGCGTCGGCTCGATGCTCTCGACGGCCGTCGGCGGCCCGCCCAACACCACGTACTCCGAGAACATCGGCGTCATGGCCGCGACCCGCGTCTACTCCACTGCGGCGTACTGGGCGGCGGCGGGATTCGCGCTGCTCTTCGGCCTGTGCCCGAAGTTCGGCGCGATCGTCGCGGCGATCCCGGGCGGTGTGCTCGGCGGCATCACGGTCATCCTCTACGGCATGATCGGCCTGCTCGGCGCGCAGATCTGGATCAACGCGGGGGTGGACCTGCGCAACCCGCTGAACCTGGTGCCGACCGCCGCGGGCATCATCATCGGCATCGGCAACGTGTCCCTGAACTTCACCGACAACTTCTCGCTGAGCGGCATCGCCCTCGGCACGATCGTCGTGATCACCGGCTACCACGTGCTGCGGGCCATGGCCCCCGCCCACCTCAAGACGCAGCAGCCGCTGCTCGACGAGGGGACCTCCTCGTACGACGAGGAGTCCGAGGGCGGCGCCGGCAAGAGCTGAGTCAGCCTCCCGCCCAGCGGTCCACCTCCGGACCCGGCAGGGCGAGTTGATCGAGGACCCGGGCGACCGTGTGGTCGACCAGGTCCTCGATCGTTTTCGGGCGCTGGTAGAAGGCCGGCATCGGCGGGACGATCCGGACGCCCATGCGGGCGAGGGCGAGCATGTTCGCCAGGTGGATCTCGTGCAGCGGGCTCTCGCGCGCCACGAGGACCAGCGGGCGCCGCTCCTTGAGGGTGACGTCGGCCGCCCTGCCGATCAGTCCGTCCGCGTAGCCCGCCCGGATCCCCGCGAGGGTCTTCATGCTGCACGGCGCGATCACCATGCCGTCGGTGCGGAACGAGCCGGAGGAGACGGCCGCCGCCTGATCTCCCGGACGGTGCACGACGTCGGCGAGTTTCTGCACATCGGCGACGGTGCGGTCCGTCTCCAGCTCGATGGTCGTACGCGCCCAGCGGGTCAGGATCAAATGCGTCTCGACGTCGGGCAGGGCGCGGAGGGCTTCGAGGAGCCGGATTCCGTGGATGGCGCCGGTCGCTCCCGTCATCCCGACGACGAGCCTCACGGGGCGCCCCGGTCGAGGAGTTCGCGGGCGCGGGCGACGCGGGCCGGGTCCGTGCGGATGCGGACGGCGTCGAAGTGCGGGGCGCGGGTGGCGTCGAGGGCCATGCGGGACGTGGTGCCGTCCGGCGTCGACGAGGGGTCGAGCGGGCTGCCGGGCAGACCGTCGACCGTGAACAGGTCGGCGTGCGGCTGGAAGTGGGTCGCGAGCGCCCACAGCACGTCCGCGTCGCGGGTGACGTCCACGTCGTCGTCGACCGCGACGACCGTCTTCAGGTACGGGTCCCAGCCCAGCAGCGCCAGCATGATCTGCCGGGCCTGTCCGGGGCGGGCCTGGCGCAGCGCGACGTACGCGTGGAAGTGCGTGCCCGATGTCGGGTAGTGCAGCGCGGTGACCTCGGGAAACCGGGACCTGAGCTGTTCCGCCATCTCCGACTCGCGCGGGATGCGGGCCAGGTTGAGGTGTTCGGCGCTGTTGCCTCCGACGACGTCGAGCAGGACGGCGTCGCGTCGGCGCAGCACGCTGTGCACCGTGAGGACGTTGTTCGTGGAGCGGTCGGAGGAGTAGCCGGAGAACTCGCCGAAGGGGCCCTCGGGCGCGGTGCGGGCCGGGTCGATGACGCCTTCGAGGACGAGTTCGGCGCAGGCGGGGACACGGATGCCGTGCCGTGGCGTGCGCACGACGTCCAGCGGCTCCCCCAACAGGCCGCCCGCCAGGGTGCGTTCGTCGACGTCGGGGCCGACGCGGGCGGAGGCGGCGAGCTGGAAGAGGGGGTGGGCTCCGACGACCATCGCCACCGGCAGCGGTTCGCCGCGCTCCTCGGCGAGGCGCAGCAGCTGCCACAGGTGGCCGCGCGAGTGCAGGCTCGTGGCGAGTTCGGTGCGGCTGTGCACGAGGGCGCGGTGGTAGCTGAGGTTGCCGGAGCGGCGGGGTGCGTCGGGTACGTCGGGCGCGTTGGTGGGTGCTTCGGCCGTGATGACGCCGCTGGTGATGTACGGGCCGCGGTCCGAGTCGAAGTGCTGGAGGAGCGGGAGCGTGGTCAGGTCGACGTCCGGGCCCTCGGCGACCGTGTCGAGGACGGGGCCGGTGGGGACGACGCGGGGTTCGGCGCGGCGGGCGGCGGCCTGCTGGTAGGCGCGGTGCAGGCCGGCCGGGTCGGTGCCGAGGAGGCGGGCGACGCGGGTGCGCGAGGCGAAGAGGTTGGTGACCAGGGGGGTGCCGTCGAGTCCCGAAACCTGTGTGCAGACCAGGAGTTCGGCGCGGCCGCGGGCGGCGAGCTCGGCGACGAGGGCGGCTACGTCCTCGCCCTCCAGCTTCTCGTCGACGGTGAGTACGTCGCCGGGGTGGGCGGCGCGGTAGGCGTCGAGGAAGGCGTGCAGGTCCTGGCCGGTCGCGGTGGCGGTGGCACGGGCCCGCTCAGTGGGTGTCACAGCAGACTCCCGCGTGCACGCCGCCCGTGAACAGCGCGCCCCACGCCGGGGATTCGACGCCCGTGGCCAGCAGGTCGAGCCCGGTGCGGACGGCGACGCGGGCCCCGTCGTGCACCGGCTTGCCCAACTCCCGTTCCACCATGGCCGCGACGGGGGCGACCGGCAGTTCGGTGCCCGCGACCACCAGGCACTCGGCGTCGGCGGAGTCGGCGTCGAGGAGGATCCGGCGGACCTTCGACACCGGGAGTTCGGCCGCCTCGCGCGGGGTGGCGAGGTCGAGGGCGGTGAGGGAGGCGATGCGGAGGCCCGCGGCGAGACAGGTGTCGGCGAGGCGTCCCGCCTGTTGTGCGGAGCCGGCGGTGATCAGGGCGATGGAGTGGGTCGCGGCGCGGGCCAGGAGGTCGAGCTGGCCGAGGGTGACGGTGGATGCGCGGACGCCTGCGGTGCGTTCGATGATGCGGGCGGCGGCGCGGGCGTGGGCGGCGCCGTCGAGGCCGCCCGATGTTCCGTGCCACACGATGGCGTCGGCGCCGGCCTGGGCCAACTGTTCCGCTCCGCGTTGCAGTTCGGCGGTGTGGGTGGGGGTCAGGGCCGGGCCGTACTGGAACTCGGGGAGGAGGGCGCGGGTGGTCGGGTGAGCGATGTCCACCTGGACCGGGGCGCAGATCTGGGCGAGCCAGCGATCGGCGCCGAGGGAGGTGGCGGGGAGGAGGTGCCCTATCCGTCGCATGTCTACGGGGTCCTGTCTGTTGCGGTGGGCGGGGGCCGGGGGGTGGTTGGGGTGGGTGAGGTGGTGGGGGCGTTTGTGACGGGTGCGGGGGCCGCAGTCGGCGACCAGTCACCCAAGCCGGGAGCACGGTCGCCCGCGAGCCATGGGAGAGGGCGGGCGGGTGGGAGATGGGCGGCGGAACGGAGACCGGCGCCCGATGCCCCACCACCACACCCCGGAACCCGCCCCCCGTCGCCGCCCTCCCCCTCCGGCAACGCCCCCGTCACGGATCAATCCGCCGCCCCGGCCGCCGGGACCCGCCCCCAGCCACCGTCACCTACGCGCAACCGTGTCCAACGACGCGTACGTGTCCGTCAGGCGAAGCTGCGCCTCCTCCTGGTTCCTCGGCGGAGGCGTCGGTTTCAGGTCGAGGAGCTTGGCCATGTTGTTGCCGAGGTAGCCCTCCAGGTGCTCCTCGGAGAGGTTCATGCCCTGCGGCGGCGGCCCGCACAGCACCTCCAACTCCCGCGCCCACATGCCCGGTTCGTTCGGCGGCGAGTCCGTGCCGAAGACCAGCTGGTGCTTCTCCATCTGCTGCGCGAACTCCACGATCCGCGACTGGAGCAGCCAGCCGGACTCCCCGTACACGTTCGGCGAGTCGAGGATCATGTAGAGCGCCTCGAAGCAGTACACGCCACCGGTCTGCACACCGAAGTGGGCGAGGATGAAGTTGACGTTGGTGAACTCCCGGATGATCGGGTAGAACTGCGTCGGGATCGAGTACGGCCCGTCGCCGGTGTGGATGAGGACGACGACACCCAGTTCGTCGCAGACCCGCAGCACGGGCCGCAGCCAGTCGAGCGCCCGGTCGGGCCGGTAGGCATGCATGTTGGCATGCAACTTGAGCATCTTGTAGCCGTACTCCTTGACGTGGAACTCCAGCTCCTTCGCCCCGTTCTCGGGCCCGAAGCGCGGGTTGTACATGAAGTTCCCGATGAACCGGTCGGGGTACGTGGTGACCAGTTCGGTGATGTACGACATGTAGTCGCGGATGCCCTCGCGCCCGGTGCGCATCCCGTCCTGCCAGACGGAGTTGCCGGGCGGCGGCATGATGCAGCCGTAGTCGATGCGGCGCGGCTTACCGTTGATCATGTACGGGCCGTCCATCATCTCCAGCGTGCGCTCGCCCGTGAACGGGGAGCCGTCGTGCCGCCACGCCTGGTCGACGATGTTGGTGGGGTGCATATGGGTGTCGATGATCAAGGTCTTGTTTCCTTCCCAGCTGGTGCCAACCGTGTTCCGTGGTGGACCGTTTGGGGACCCAGGGCAGGGCCCGCCTCACCTCCCTTCGTCAAAAACGATGTGTTCCGGCCGCACCGGCACCTTCGCCAACTCCAGGCCCGTCGCGGCACGCAGCGCGTTCGCGATCGCCGGAGTCGACGACAGGGTGGGCGGCTCACCGACGCCGTTGAGGCCGTACGGCGAATCCGGGTGCGGAAGTTCCAGAAGCTCAATGGGCACGCGCGGCATGTCGGCGATGGTCGGGATCAGGTAGTCCGTGAACGACGGGTTGCGCAGTCGGCCCGCCTCCACCCGCAGCTCCTCCATCACGGCGAGGCCGAGTCCTTGCGCGCTGCCGCCCTCGATCTGGCCTTCCACGGCGAGGGGATTCATCGCCTTGCCGATATCCTGCGCGGTGGCCAGTTCGACGACCTTGACCAGCCCCAGCTCCGTGTCCACGTCCACGACCGCCCGGTGCGCGGCGAACGCGAACGCGATGTGGGCGTCGCCCTGCCCGCGTTCGTCGTCGACAGGAAAAGTGCGGCGGTGCCGGTACTCGTACTCGGCCTCCAACTCCCCGTACTGCGCTAGTAGTTCGGTCAACGGCCGGTCCCCCAGCGCCGTGATCCGCTCGCGCAGCGCCGTGCACGCGCCCTGCACCGCTCCCCCGCTCATCCAGGTGATGCGCGAGGCCGAGGACGAGCCGGCGTCTCCCACCTGCGTGTCGGCGGGCAGCACGACCACACGCTCGACACCCAGCTCCGTCCGGACGATCTGCGTCTGTACGGTGACGATGCCCTGGCCGCACTCGGCGGCGGCGGTGTGCACCTCGGCGACGGGTTCGCCGCCGCTCAGGACGAGCCGTACGCGGGCCACGGAGCGGTCGTCGACGCCGCCGGAGAATCCGATGGCCTTGACCCCGATCGCGTACCCGACGCCGCGCCGGATGCCTTCGCCGTGGCTGGTGTTGCTGAGTCCGCCGGGATTTCCGAACGCCCCCTCCCCAGCTCCGGGAAGCGGTCGCGCCCGCAGCCGTTCCAGCAGCTCCGCCGCCGGCGCGGGGCCGTCCACCGCCTGCCCGGTCGGCAGCACCGTCCCGGTCGTCATCGCGTTGCGGATCCTCAACTCGACCGGGTCCATGCCCAGTTCGCGTGCCAGCTTGTCGAGGTTCGACTCGACGCCGTAGCAGGACTGGACGGCGCCGAAGCCGCGCATCGCACCGCAGGGCGGGTTGTTGGTGAATACGGAGACGCCGTCGATCTCGGCGTGCGGCACGTCGTAGGCGCCGGCCGCGAAGTAGGAGCCGTTGGCGATGACGACCTGCGAGGTGGAGGTGTAGGCGCCGCCGTCGAAGAGCAGCCGCGCCTTCACGAAGAGGATGCGGCCGTCGCGCGTCGCGCCGTGCTCGAACCACATGCGTGCCGGGTGACGGTGCACATGGCCGTAGAAGGACTCCTCGCGGTTGTAGCTCATCTTCACGGGACGGCCGGTGCGCAGGGCGAGCATCGCCGCGTGGATCTGCACGGACACGTCCTCGCGTCCACCGAACGCGCCGCCCACACCGGAGAGTGTGAGCCGCACCTTCTCCGGTGGCAGGCCAAGCGCCGCGCACATCTGGTGCTGGTCGTCGTGCAGCCACTGCGTCGACACGTGGACGTCGACTCCGCCGTCCTCCGCGGGGATCGCGAGCCCGGACTCGGGGCCGAGGAATGCCTGGTCCTGCATGCCGACCTCGTACGTGCCGCTGACGATCACGTCGGCCTCGGCGCGGGCGGCATCCATGTCGCCGTGGCGGATGCGGACGTGCCGGACGACGTTGCCGTGCTTGCCGTCGACGCGCTCGGAGTGGACCAGCGGGCCCGTGCCCCGTACGGCCTCCTCGGGGTCGGTGAGCGCGGGCCGCTCCTCGTACGCGACGTCGATCAGCGCGAGCGCCCTGCGGGCCGTCTCGGGGTGGTCGGCGGCGACGAGCGCCACGGGCTCGCCCTGGTAGCGGACCCGGTCGGCGGCGAGGACCGGCTGGTCGGAGACCTTCATGCCGTACGTCGCCCGCCCTGGGACGTCCTCGTGGGTGAGCACCGCCAACACCCCGGGCAGCCGCAGCGCCGCGCTCGTGTCGAGCCGGACGATGCGGGCGCTCGGGTGCGGCGAGCGCAGGGTCGCGCCCCACACCATGCCCTCGGCCCACAGGTCGGAGGAGTAGGCGAAGTCGCCCTTGACCTTCAGTCGGCCGTCGGGGCGCGCGGCGCTGGCGCCGACGCCGTCACGGACAGCGGTGGCGGTGCCGGTTGCGGTGCTCACGGTCGTTCACTTCCCTTCTGGCTTGCGCTGAACGGGAGTTGAGACGCGAGCGGGACGCGTGGTCACGCTCGGTGGAGCTGTGCGGTGGCGCTATTCGACGGGGCGTACGCGGCCGGGCTCGGCTGGGCCCGAGGGCCCGGGCGCGACCGCCTGTGCGAGGCGGATGCGGAGCTTGCGGATGTGGTCGCGGGCCGCGAGGTCGGCGGCGTCGGAGTCGCCCGATGTCATCGCCTCGAAGATGCGGCGGTGTTCGGCGACGGCGAGCCGCGGTGCCTCCTGGCCGCGCCACAGCTGGTGCAGCGCGAGGTGGGCGCGGCCCTGGATGGTGTCGAGGGCGGCGGTGAGGTGGGGGTTGTCCGCCACCTCGCGGATCATCCGGTGGTACGCCATGTCCATCTCGATGTGGGTACGCTCGTCGACCCCTGTGCCGACCTCGCGCTCGTGCCGCTCGAGCAGCTCGCGCAGTTCGGCGAGGCGCGAGGCGTCGAGGCGCTCGGTGGCCAGGCGGGCGGCGAGGCCCTCCATCACCTCACGGACGACGTACAGCTGCCGCACGTCCTCCACGTCGACCGTGGCGACCACGGCCCCCTTGTGCGGGACGTGCGTGGCGAGGCCGTCGTGGATGAGGCGCTGGACCGCCTCGCGCACCGGGCTGCGGCTGATGCTCAGCTGTGCGGCGAGGGCGGGCACGGAGAGGGCGTCACCAGGGCGCAGCCGGTTCGCGAGGACGGCGCCCTTCAGCTCCTCGTACGCCCGGTCCGCCAGGAGGCTGCCGGCCGCGACCGGATTGACCGCACGCTCTGCGCTCATCTCAACTCTCCCTCACTGCTTGCCCGTTGGAGATACATGTTGCATGTAATGTTCGGGCGCGTCAATGGATCCGACGTCCTGGGACGGCTCCTCCGCGTTCTTTCGCCGCTTTCCGAAAGGAAGCCGCAGGTGGTGGAAGAAGAGGTTCAGGAACACCGCCGTGAGCGTGCCGAGGATGATGCCGCTCTCGAAGAGCGCGTGCAGCTGCCGCCCCGGCATCTGCTCGGCGAACTGCGGGAACGCGGTGGGCAGGAAGCCCACGCCCACGCTCGCGGCGACGAGGATGGTGTTGCGCTGGTCGGTCAGGTCGGCCTGGAAGAGGATCTGCACGCCGACGACGGCGATGGTGGAGAACAGCACGATGGTCGCGCCGCCGAGGACGGAGGCCGGCATCGCGGCGACGATCGCCCCCACCTTCGGCACGAGCCCGAGCACCATCATGATCACGCCGGAGGACGCGACGATCCACCGGGACTTCACCCTGGTCAGCCGGATCAGGCCGATGTTTTGCGAATAGACCGTGCTGGGGAAGGAGTTGAGGACCCCGGCGACCGCCGTGGCCAGTCCGTCGGCCCGCAGGGCGCGGGTCACGTGCTTGCCCTCGACCTTGCGGTCCACGATCTCGCCGACGGCGAAGAACTGCCCGATGGACTCGACCGCGATGATGACCATGACGAGGACGATGGAGAGCACCGCGACGACGTCGAAGCGGGGCGCCCCGTAGTGCAGCGGGGCCGCCGTGCCGAGCCAGGGCGTGGAGGCGATCCCGGAGAAATCGGCGAACCCGGCGAACGCGGCCACGACCGTGCCGATGAACAGGCCGGCCAGGACCGCCACCGTCGCGAGGAAGCCCCGCGACAGCTTGTGCAGCAGCAGGATGACGACGAGCGTGACGGCGGCGAGCCCCAGGTGCGCGGGCGAGCCGAACGAGCCCTTGCTCGGGTCTCCCCCGCCCACCTGCCGCGCGGCGACGGCGAGCAGCGTGATCCCCACGATGGTCACGATCGTGCCGGTGACCAGCGGCGGGAAGAACCGCACCAGCCTGCTGAAGACGGGCGCCACCACGAACAGGGCGAGCCCGGCCGCGATCACCGCCCCGAACACGGTCGGCAGGCCGGCCTTCGCCCCGCCCGCCGCGAGCCCCACGGACACCAGCGAGGGCACCGCGGTGGTGGAGGTGCCCTGCACCACGGGCAGCCTGATGCCGATGCCCGGAAGCCCGGCGGACTGCAGGAGCGTGGCGAGGCCGCAGGTCAGCAGCGAGGCGTTGACGAGCAGGGCGATGTCGTCGCCCTTCATGCCGATGCCCTCGGCGACGAGCAGCGGCATCACGACGGCGCCCGCGTAGAAGGCGAGCACGTGCTGGAACCCGTAGACGACGAGGCGCCACACGGCGGGCACGGAGTCGACGGCGTCCTTGGGCCGCACCTCCTCCACCGCGCCCGCCTCCGCCGTCCCGTCCTGAACTTCCTTCTCGGACATGTGCGTTACTCCCTCCACCCGGTGGTCCGGGTGTTGTCTCGTGCGCACTTACCGGGGCCGTGGACGGACGGCCGTGACCTGTGGCTTTCAGGTACGCCAAGCGGTGGCGAGGGGGTCGAGTCCGGCCCGGTGGACGAGGCGCTCGGCGCGTTCCTGGGCCTCCTCCAGCAGCGCCTCCTCGTCGACGAGGGTGCAGCGGCCGTCCTCGACCACGACGCGCCCGCCGACGACGGTCATGTCGACGTCGCCGCCGCGTGCGGAGTAGACGAGCGCGGCCACCGCGCGGTGCAGCGGGCGCAGGTGGGGGCGGTCGAGCGCGACCACGGCGAGGTCGGCGGGGGCGCCGGGCGCGAGCACCCCGGAGCCGTTGCCGACGTACCGGCCGCCCTCCCTGGTGGCCAGCTCCAGGGCCTCCTCGCAGCGCGCCACCGCCGGGTCGAGCGTGTCGAGACGCTGGGCGAACAGGGCCTGCTTCATGACCTCGAACATGTCCTGCCGGTGCCCCGCGCTCGGCCCGTCGGTGCCGAGCGCCACGACGGCCCCCGCGTCGCGCAGCCGCCGCAGCGGCATCACTCCGGAGGCGAGATACGCGTTGGAGGCCGGGTTGTGGGCGGCGCCCGCCCCGTGCTCGCCGACGGCCTTCGTCTCGGCGTCGTCGAGCCAGACGGCGTGCGCGAGGGTGGCGCGCTCGTCGAGCAGCCCCTCCGCCGCGAGCCAGCTCACGGGCCTGATCCCGTACGCGTCGAGGTAGCTCGCCGGGTCCTTGGCGCCCTCGCTGCAGTGCGTGTGCCAGCGGACGCCGAACTCGTGGGCCAGCGCGGCGGCGCCGCGCACCAGATCCTGGTCGCCGTAGCTGAGGTTGAGCGGGGCGGGCCAGATCTCGACGGCGGAGCCGGGCGGCCGGCCGCGCATGCAGTCCCGAGTGATGTCGAGTTCCTCGGCGACCGAGTACCGGAAGAGGGCGTCGGGCAGTCCGCGCGCGGCGGCGACGGCGGTCTTGTGCCCGATCATGCCGCGCGCGACGACGCCCCGAAGGCCGGTCGCCGCGATGGCGTCCGCCACCGAGAGAACCGTTTCGGCGTCGGTCGGCGCGTAGTGGTTGTCGACGACCGTGGTGATGCCGGAGCGCAGTGCCTCCACCGCGCCGAGCGTCGCCGCGACCCGCGCGTCCTCGGCGTCGACCGCGATCGAGTACGGCCACATGAACTCGCACAGCCACGGCCAGATCGACTGCCCCTCGCCGAGCCCCCTGGCCAGCGCCTGGAAGAGGTGGCTGTGCCCGTCCACGAACCCCGGAAGCACGGCCCGGCCCCGGCAGTCCACCACCCGCGCGCCCCGCCACCCGGCCTCGATCTCCGCCGTCGGGCCCACCGCCACGATCCGGTCGCCCGCCACCGCGACGGCGCCGGGTTCGTACACGTTCCTCGCGTCGTCCACGGTGACCACGTGGCCACCGGTGAGAAGAAGGTCGCACTGCCGAACGGAGTCCATAGAGCCTCCAGGGTCCAGGGGGTCTCGGGCATCGGCCACATTTCACATTGCATGCAACATATTCCGGCCACTGGAACTGTCAACCCCTCAAGCAGGCACGGAGGTTGAAGCTGGGTCAGTCCGCCAGCTCGTACGCGTAGTCCGCCGTGAACGTCCCCGGCTCGCCCTTGCACCCGTCCGACTCCCCGGGCAGCTTCACCCACAGATAGGCGTCGATACGGGCCTGACCGGTGCGCAGCGTCGGGGCCCGGCCCAGTTCACGGCCGTCGGGGTCGCACCACTCGCCGTCGCCCGGGGCGCCGTTGCCGTTGCGGCTCGTGTCGATGACGGCGCCCAGGCCGCTCGGCCCGCCCAGCGCGGCGAGCACCTTGCGGGCGTACGCGATCTCGTCCGGGGTGCGGTGGAAGTTGGAGACGTTGGTGAACACGCCGTCGGAGGACGCGCCGGAGGCGGCGCCCGCCGCGCGCAGCCGCCCGGCCTGGGTGCCGGGCGGGTTCCAGGCGGAGTGCCCGGCGTCGTAGTAGACGCGGGCGCGCGGGTTCGCCGACTTCAGGGCCCGGCCCGCGTGGGCCAACGCGGCCTGCCGGTCGGCCTGTTGGCCCTTCGTCAGGCACTCGGTCTGGGACAGCGCGTCGGGCTCCAGGATCACGATGACCTCGCCGGAGCCGAGGCCCCGCGCGAACCGCTCGATCCAGTCGCCGTACGCGTCCAGGTCGGGCGCCCCGCCCTCGGAGTGTCCGCCGCAGTCCCGGTCGGGGACGGCGTAGGGCACCAGCACCGGCACCTGTCCGGCGCGCGCGCCGGCCGAGGTCACCGCGCGCACCCGCGCCGTGATCGTGGCGGGCGCGTAGTCGGCGAACCAGACGGCGGCCGGGCGGTTCGCTATCCGGGACTCGATGAGCGGGCGGCGCGGGTCGGAGCGGTTGGCCCGCACCCAGTCGAGGACCTGGGAGTCGCCGTACCGGTACAGGCCGCTCGCGGCGGGCGGCGCGCTCGTCGGCCTCGGACGGGCGGGGGTCTTCTTCTTCGGCTCGGGCTTCGAACTCTTCGACGGCGACGGCGAGTTGCTCGTCGGCGACGGGGTCGGCAGCGCGGGCAGCGGGTGCAGGCTCGGGGTGGCGCCGGCGGTCGGGCGCGCCTCGTCCGCCTCGCCGCGGCCGTCGTCAAGGGCGGCGACGAGGCCCGCCACGGCGCCGACGGCCACCACGGCCGAGGCCGCCGCGGCGAGCGCTCCGCGCACGGTCCTGCGGCGCCGCTGCGCCCGCCGTTCGGCCAGCCGTCGCGCGCGTGAGCCCGACACCACCGCACCCTCCCCCTCCTGGTCCGCCGTTCCCTCGTTCTGGGGAAGCCCCCGGCCAGCCGACGTCCGTGCAAGGCTACGGCTGGGACGCTGCGTTCATGGCGCAGTTGGAGCGGTTCGCACAGGCCCGGATCCCGGCTCTCGGGGTCGACGACGTGATCGCACGGATGCGCGCGCTCGGCGCGGAGCTGCCACCGCGCGACGGCGTGGCCGTCTTCAACCGGGTCTATCTCTGTGTCACGGAGGCGGTCGACCGGGCCATCGACGGCGGCCCCACCGGCGGCTTCCCGGACCGGGGAGCGGCGGTCACGCTGGACGTCCGGTTCGCCGAGCGCTATCTCGGGGCGGTCGACGCGGCGGCCCACGGAGCGCGCCCGCCCGCCTGCTGGCGGCCGCTGTTCCAGTTCCGCCGGCATCCCGGCGTACGCCCGTTGCAGTTCGCGCTCGCGGGCATCAATGCGCACATCGGGCACGATCTGGCGCTCGCCGTCGTGGACGCGTGTCGCACCCTGGACTGCGAACCGGACGCCCTGGAAGACGAGTTCGAACGCGTGGGCGACCTCCTCGTCACGCTGGAGGAGCGCGTCCGCGAAGAGCTGATGCCGGGCCCCGACCTGCTCCAGGTGGCCGACCCGCTGACCCATCTGCTCGGCGCGTGGAGCCTGGAGCGCGCCCGCGACGGCGCGTGGGGCGCGGCCCGCGCGCTGTGGGCGCTGCGCGACCTGCCGTCCGTGGCGGCCGAGTTCACGCACCGCCTCGACGCCTCGGTGGGCCTGGTCGGCCGGATGCTGCTCACTCCGCTGCCCGACTGACCCCGGCCGCCGCGCCGGGAACATCCGTACCGCGCCCGGGCGTTGACACATGGACCCGCGCTGTCGAGCAAAGGAGCACGAGCATGGCGACGACGACCCGACTCGGCCTCGGACTGCCCCAGATGAAGCAGTACGACATCGGCAGGGACGTCCCGGACGTGGCGCGCGCGGCCGAGGCCGTCGGCTACGACAGCCTGTGGGTGTTCGAGCGGGTGCTGTTCCCCGAGCCCGCCACCCAGGGGCTGTACGGGATCCCGGGCCTGCCCTGGCCGGACCAGTACCGCTCGGTCGCCGACCCGCTCGTCGCGCTCACCCTGGCGGCGTCCGCCACGTCCCGCGCCCGGCTCGGCACCAGCGTCCTGGTGGCACCGCTGCACCTCCCGTTCCAGCTCGCCCGCTCGCTGGCCTCGCTGGACGCGGCGAGCGGGGGCCGCGTCGTCGCGGGGCTGGGCACGGGCTGGTCGCACGACGAGTACGCGGCCGCCGGCGTGGCCCCCTTCGAGCGGCGCGGCAAGGTCCTCGACGAACTGCTCGACGTGTGCCGCGCGGTGTGGGGCCCGGACCCGGTGTCGTACGAGGGCGAGCTGACGAGGATCGCGCCGTCCGTCATCGGCCCCAAGCCGGCCGGGCCGCTGCCGATCCTGCTCCCGGCGAACAGCCCGAAGTCGGCCCGCCGCCTGGTCGACAAGGCGGACGGCTGGATGCCCGCGGCGATGGGCGCGGAGAAACTCAAGCAGCAGTGGGCCGACCTCCAGGCACTCGCCGAGGAGCGCGGCCGCACCGCTCCCCTCCAGACGGTGCTGCGCGCCAACACGGTCCACACGCGCGAGCCGTACACCGGCGACGACCGCAAGCCCTTCCAGGGGAGCGTCGACCAGATCGTCGAGGACCTGGTCGCGCACGACGAGGTGGGCCTGGACGAGATCCTGATCGAGCTCCAGGGCCGGGCCCGCGACGCCCAGGAGCTCAAGGACGTCGCGGCCGAGCTGTACGAGAAGGCCCGGACGGCCGGGGTGTAGAAGCCGGGGATCAGTCCTCGGGGAGCTCCACCGGCGCGATCTCCTCGAACACGTCGCCCGGGCCGGGGTTGGCCGCGTCCGTGCCGCCGCCGAGGTGGTGCATGACGCCCCACACGGCGTTCAGCGCGGTCTGCACGGCGCCCTCGGCCCACCCGGCCGTCCACGAGATGTCGTCACCGGCGAGGAAGATGCCCCGCCGGTCCTCGGGCAGCGTCTCCTGCATGAAGTGCGTGAACAGGCGGCGCTGGTAGCGGTAGTGGCCGGGCAGGTTCGCCTTGAACGCGCCCATGAAGTACGGCTCGTTCTCCCAGGACACGGTCACCGGGTTGCCGATGATGTGCTTGCGGATGTCGACCTTGGGATAGATCTCGCCGAGCGACTTCAGCATCACTTCGAGCCGCTCGTTCGCCGACAGCGGCAGCCACTTGAGGCTGTCGTCGCACCACGTGTAGGAGAGGCAGATCGTGGCGGGCTTGTCGGGCCCGTCGTCGAGCAGGTACGTGCCGCGGGTCATCCGGTCGGTGAGCGTCATCGACATGACGTCACGGCCGGTGTCCTCATCCTTGTCCAGCCAGAACGGCCGATCGACCGGCACGAACAGCTTGCTGGATTCCATGTAGTGCGTGCGCTCGATCGCCGTCCAGTGGTCGATCGGGAACAGCGAGTCGTCGCAGTCCACCTTGGACAGCAGCATCCACGACTGGGCCGTGAAGATCGCGGCCTTGTACGTGCGGATGTCGCCGTCGGCGTCCGTGACGGTGATGTGGTTGCCGGCCGTGCGGGACAGCCGGGTCACGGCCGGGCGCGGCGTGCCGTCGGCGTGCAGGCTCGACAGCGACGTGCCGGGCGCCCAGTGCACGATCTTCTGCGGCTCGCGCTCCCACAGGCGCAGCGGCAGCTGCTGCGAACCGCCCTCGATGCCGCGGTGGTGGTCGTCGGCCTCGGTGTAGACGACGCGCAGGATCTCCAGGATGGAGTTCGGGAAGTCGGTGTCCCAGCCGCCGGTGCCGAAGCCGACCTGGCCGAAGATCTCCCGGTGCCGGAAGGACTTGAACGCCTCGGACTCGCAGAGGAAGCCGTAGAAGGTCTGGTTGTCGAGCTTCTCGACGAGCTTGCCCCAGATCTCGCGGATGCGCGGCACGTCGCGCTCGCGCATCGCCTGGTTCATGTCGGAGAAGTCGGCGCCCTCGTCGAGGCACTTGTTCCAGGCGTCGGCGACGTCCCGGTAGACCTGCGGCAGGTCGGCGAGGGTCTCGGCGTAGTGGGACTCACCCTTGAGGTCGACGACGGTGGAGGGGGTGGCCTCGGAGAGCGGGTTGGGGAACGCCCTGGTCTTGAGGTCGACCATGTCGATGTAGTGCTGGAGCGCCGTGGAGGACGGCGGGAAGCGCATCGCGCCCATCTCGGCGGTCAGGTCGGACGCCTGCGCCGGGGTGCCCTCGAAGCCGACAGTACGCAGGCGGCCGCCGATCTGGTCGGCCTCGTAGACGACGGGCTTGAGGCCCATCTTCATCAGCTCGTACGCGGCGACGATGCCGGACAGGCCGCCACCGATGACGGCGATCTCGGTGCCGTGCTCGGTCGCGGGTATCTGGCCGAGGCCCGCCGGGTGGGCGAGGAAGTCGTCGTACGCGTACGGGAAGTCCGGCCCGAACATCGTGATGGGCGGCTGGCCCTCGGTGTGCTGGGCTGCGGTGGGCACCGTGGACGTCATGGGGTGCGGACTCCTTGCGGGGTACTGAAGTGCTGGGCAGGAAGCGGGAGTTGAGGCGGGCCGGGGCGGGCGGGGCCTCAGGAGGCGAGCGAGCCGTAGAGGCCGGGGCGGCGGTCGCTCAGATACGGGTTGGCCGCGCGGGAAGCGGCGAGGAAGTCGGGGTCGGCGTCGGCGAACACCAGCTCCTCGCCACGCCCCGCGCGGGCGCGGGCCACCCCGTCGGGGCCGGCGAGCGTGGAGAGCCCGACGAACTCGAACTCGCCCTCCGCACCGACCCGGTTGACGTACGCGACGTACATCTGGTTCTCGAAGGCACGCACCGGCACGACCGATTCGGCGACGAACTGGAAGGGGTGCATCTGCGCCGTCGGCACGAGCAGCAGGTCGGTGCCGGCGAGGGCGTGGGACCGGACGTTCTCCGGGAACTCGACGTCGTAGCAGATCATGAGGCCGACCCGCAGACCGTTCACCTCGGCCTGCACGACCGGCTGCTCGCCGGGCGTGAACTGCTCGCGCTCGAAGCAGCCGAAGAGGTGCGTCTTGCGGTAGTTCGCGAGGCGGCTGCCGTCGGCGGAGATCAGCTGGACGGCGTTGAAGACCGTCTCCCCGTCGCGCTCCGGGTACCCGTAGGCGACGGCGAGGCCGTGCCGGTGGGCGACCTCCGCGACCGCGTCGGCCGCGTCCCCGTCGGCGGGCTCGGCGAGCCGGGCCACGTCGTCACCGATCGCGTACCCGGTCAGGAACATCTCCGAGGTCACGAGGATCCCGGCGCCCGCGGCGGCGGCCCGGCCCGCGGCCGCGTCGAGAACCTTGAGGTTCGCGGCGGTCGAGCCGGGGTGTCCTGAGCTCTGGAGCAGGGCGGTGCGCATGGGTGTCCTCAACCGGTACGGGGTGGGGTTCGGGGTCACCAAAAAGCTACGGGGGCCCGCCACCGCGTACAAGAAGCACCTGTTGCACGCTGCTGAGCTGTTCGTTGCGTGATTTTCGCGCGGAACGGCGATTCGTTGCGCGGGAGCTAAGGGCTGCCGCTACGCGGGCGAACCCGACGTGAAACGCCGCATCAGCGGCGACAGGACCAGCACGGATTTCGTCCGCTCGACGAAGGGCTCTCCGGCGATCCGCTCCAGGACCCGCTCGAAGTGCCGCATGTCGGAGGCGAAGACCTGCACGATCGCGTCCGCCTCACCGGTGACGGTGGAGGCGGACGCGACCTCGGGATAACGCTCCAGGCCCCGCCGGATCGCCTCCGGCGAGGTGTTGGAGCGGCAGTACATCTCGATGAACCCCTCGGTCTCCCAGCCGAGCGCGGCCGGGTCGACACGCACCGTGAACCCGGTGATCGCGCCGGTGGCCCGCAGCCGGTCCACACGGCGTTTCACGGCCGGGGCGGACAGGCCGACCAGCTGGCCGATGTCCGCGTAGGAGCGGCGGGCGTCCTCGGCGAGGGCGTGCACGATGCGTTCGTCGAGATCGTTCAGCAAGGCAGGAGGTTCACTTTTCTGCGTCTACGAGGCCTGTGTCAGAGGCGGCCAGACGGGAGCGGCGCATCCCGTAACTGAAGTAGAACACGAGACCGACGGCCATCCAGACACCGAAGACGATCCAGGTGATAGCGGACAGGCTGCCCATCATCCACACGCAGAGCGCGAAGCCGATGACCGGCAGAACCGGCGACAGCGGCACCCGGAAGCTGCGCTTCATGTCTGGGCGGGTCCGGCGCAGCACGATCACGGCGATGTTGACCAGGGCGAACGCGAAGAGCGTGCCGATGCTGGTGGCGTCGGCGAGCTGGCCGAGCGGGATCGCGGCGGCGAGGATGCCGCAGAACAGGGACACGATGATCGTGTTGGCGCGCGGCGCCCCGGTCTTAGGGTGGACCTTGGCGAAGACCTTCGGCACGAGGCCGTCGCGGGACATCGCGAACAGCACGCGGGTCTGCCCGTAGAGCACGGTGAGCACGACGGACGCGATGGCGATGACGGCGCCGGCGGCGAGCACCGTGCCCCAGAAGGGCTGCCCGGTGACGTCCTTCATGATCGCGGCGAGCGTCGCCTCGGAGTCGGTGAAGTCCGTCCACTTGCGGGCGCCCACGGCGACGGCGGCCACAAGGACGTACAGCGCGGTGACGATGATCAGCGACAGCATGATGGCGCGGGGCAGGTCGCGCTGCGGGTTCTTCGCCTCCTCACCAGCGGTGGAGGCGGCGTCGAAGCCGATGTACGAGAAGAAGAGCGTGGCACCGGCGGCGCTGACGCCCGCCATGCCGAGCGGCATGAAGTTCTCGTAGTTGCCGGACTTGAAGCCCATGAAGCCGATGACGCAGAAGAGGATCAGGGCCGCGATCTTCACGGCGACCATGATGGTGTTGGCCCGCGCGGACTCCTTGGCGCCGCCGAGCAGGAACACCATGGCGAGCAGCACCACGATCAGCGCCGGCAGGTTGAAGATCCCGCCGTCACCGGGCGGCGCGGACAGCGCGGCCGGGATGGTGACGCCTATCGTCCCGTCGAGCAGCTCGTTGAGGTACTCGCCCCAGCCGACGGCGACCGCGGCGACCGAGACCCCGTACTCCAGGACCAGGCACCAGCCGCAGACCCAGGCGAGAAGTTCGCCCATCGTTGCGTACGCATACGAGTAGGAGGAGCCGGCGACCGGGATGGTGCCCGCCAGTTCGGCGTACGAGAGCGCCGAGAAGAGTGCGGTGAGACCGGCGATCACGAAGGACAGCGTGACGGCGGGACCGGCCTTCGGGACGGCCTCGCCGAGCACCACGAAGATGCCGGTGCCGAGCGTGGCGCCGATGCTGATCATGGTCAGCTGCCAGAGCCCGAGGGAGCGCCGCAGCGATCCACCTTCTCCCTGGCCGCCCTCCGCAACCAGCAGGTCCACCGGCTTGCGCCGCATGAGGCGGGCGCCGAACCCCACGGGCGTGGGGGCTTGCGGGGTGCGCGGTGGTGCGCCGTGATCGAGCACGGACTGGCTCCTTGATCGCTGCCGGGTGGGGTTGACCGCAGCGAGGGGGACGCGGCGGAGCACACCCGGAAAACGGGTCCCGCCGAGCAGGCCGAACCCCCGCCACGCAACGTACAGCGGATGACTCTAGAGGAGTTCTCTTCTCAGGTGTAATGCAGCAACCTTGCGCAGTCGCGCATGATCGTTGCGCTACGTTCGCGGAGTCGGCCGATCGTTGCGCGCGACCATTCGTCCCTTGCGTGCGCATTGGCCGGAAACGACAAAACCCCGCGGCCCTCCGGAGAGGGACGCGGGGTTCGCGACGGGGTCGCGCCGGGCTCTGGGAGGGGTCAGCTCCAGCTGGCGTGCAGCGGCTTGCCCTCGGCGTAACCGGCGGCGGACTGGATGCCGATGGTGGCGCGCTGCTCGAACTCGGCGAGCGAGTTGGCACCGGCGTACGTGCAGGAGGAGCGGACACCCGCGATGACCGAGTCGATCAGGTCCTCGACGCCCGGGCGCTCCGGGTCGAGGAACATCCGCGAGGTGGAGATGCCCTCCTCGAAGAGCGCCTTGCGCGCGCGGTCGTACGAGGACTCCTCGCTCGTCCGGTTCTTCACGGCGCGCGCGGAGGCCATGCCGAAGGACTCCTTGTAGGCGCGGCCCTTGGCGTCGTGCTGCAGGTCGCCCGGGGACTCGTACGTGCCCGCGAACCACGAACCGATCATCACGTTCGACGCACCGGCCGCGAGCGCCATGGCGACGTCGCGCGGGTGCCGCACGCCACCGTCGGCCCACACGTGCTTGCCGTACTTCGCGGCCTCGGCGGCGCACTCCAGGACGGCGGAGAACTGCGGCCGGCCGACGCCGGTCATCATCCGGGTCGTGCACATCGCGCCCGGGCCGACCCCGACCTTGATGATGTCGGCGCCGGCCTCGATCAGGTCCTTCACGCCCTCCGCGGCGACGATGTTGCCCGCCACGATCGGCACCTGCGGGTCGAGCGCGCGCACCTTCTTGATGGCCTCGATCATCGACTCCTGGTGGCCGTGGGCCGTGTCGATGACGAGCGTGTCGGCGCCGGCGTCGAGCAGCTGCTTGGCCTTGCCCGCGACGTCGCCGTTGATGCCGACGGCGGCGGCGATGCGCAGCTTGCCGTTGGCGTCGGTGGCCGGGGTGTAGAGGGTCGCGCGCAGGGCGCCGGTGCGGGTCAGGATGCCGGCGAGGCGGCCGTCCTGGTCCACGGCCGGGGCGTAGCGGCGGTTGGCGCCGTCCAGCTTGTTGAAGGCGTCGCGCGGGTCGATGTCCGCGTCGAGCAGCAGCAGGTCCTTGGACATGACCTCGGACAGCTGCGTGAAGCGGTCGACGCCGGTCAGGTCCTGGTCGGTGACGACACCGACGGGCCGCTGCTCGCCGTCGACGACGACACCGGCGTTGTGCGCGCGCTTGTTGAGCAGCGCGAGGGCGTCCGCGACGGTCTGGTGCGGGGCGAGCACGATCGGGGTGTCGAGCACCAGGTGCCGCGTCTTGACCCAGGAGATGACCTCGGTGACGACCTCGATCGGGATGTCCTGCGGAATGACGACAAGGCCACCGCGGCGGGCGACGGTCTCAGCCATCCGACGCCCGGCGATCGCGGTCATGTTGGCGACGACCAGCGGGATCGTGGTGCCCGTGCCGTCCGGCGACGAGAGGTCCACGGCCTGCCGGGAGCCGACGGCGCTCCGGCTCGGCACCATGAAGACGTCGTCGTACGTCAGGTCGTACGCGGGCTTGATGTCATTGAGGAAACGCACGTGCGGACATCCCAGTCGGTAGAAGGGGACCCCGGAAGTCTGCCGCCGGGGCACAAAGCACGTACTTCATTTTCCCATGCCGCCCGCAGACGCGTCTTCGGGCCGAACGTCCCAAGGTCAGGGGCCCGGCCTGGATGATCATCCAAGCTCGAAGCGGATCCGCGCGGCCGACGCCTGTGCGAACACCTCACGGGCGATCGCCCACTGCGCCGGCTCCCGCGCCTCGAATCCGGCCCATCCGGTCACGACGACGGCGAGCGGCTCGCCCTCGGGGGCCTCGGGCAGCTGCCCCGGATCACCGAGGGCGTCGGCGAGGGCGTCCCAGTTCCGCCCGAACCACGACGGCAGCTCCAGCGCGGCGGCACACCGCTCCATGAACTCGTCCTTGTCGACCACGCCCTGAAGATCGAGCCGCCGCACACTCACCGATCCTCCAAAACAAGCCGGCATTCACGCTGCCGTCGGCGATCGAGCCATTTCAAGCCCCGCCGGCGGCTGAGGCGCGGGGCCCGGGGCAGAGCCCCGCGACGTCAACCCCGCCTCCGGCCTCACACCCCGTCGGGATCCGCCCGCTGCAACGCCGGCTTCGGCGCAGACCCGGCCGCCAACAGGAAATCAGCCGCCGCGGTATCGGTGACCAGACTGGTCACCAGCCCCGACCGCAACACCGCGTCAATGGCGGCAGCCTTCCGCTGCCCACCCGCGATCGCCACGACCTCCGGTATCCGCCGGAGGCGATCCGCCTCGACGGTGATGCACCGCTCCCCCAGGTCACGCCCGACCCGACGCCCCTGCGCGTCGAAGAGATGCGCGGACATCTCGGCGGCGACGCCCAGGGACGCGTAGTGCGCGCGCTCCTCGTCGCTCAGCATGTCGTGCACGGTCGAGATGCCCGGCTCCCAGGAGCCGATGGACACGCACGCGACGGTGACCTTGTCGAAGTACTCGAAGGCGCGGGCGATCCCCGTCTGGTTGCGCAGCGCCGCCGCCGTCGCGGCGTCCGGCAGCAGCATCGGCGCGTAGATGGGGTGCGCGTCGCCGCCCGACACCTGCGCGGCGCGGCGCACGGCCTCGACCGATCCGCGCTCGGCGGTCCCGGCGTCGTACACACCCGTCAACTGCACCACCGTGCACGGCGGAAGCCGGTCGAGGGCGGCCGCCATGTGGATGGTGGAGCGGCCCCACGCGAGGCCGAGCACATCGCCCTCGGTGACCAGCTCGCCCAGCAGATCGGCCGCGACCTCGCCCAGGTTCTCCGGGTCGGGGGACTCGTCGACCTCGGCCGGCGACTCGACCACGACCGCGTGCCGCAGCCCGTAGCGGGCCCGCAGCGCGTCGGAACGCTCGGCGTCCAGCTCGGCAGGGACCCGGATCTCGATGCGGACGAGATCCCGCTCGAGGGCCGTCTCGAGAACCCGCGCCACCTTGAAGCGGCTCACGCCGAACTCCTCGGCGATCTGGATCTTGGACTTGTTCTCGAGGTAGAAGCGACGGGCCATGGCCGCCGCCTGCACCAGCTCCGCGGGTCCCATCCGCAGGGCCGCCCGTCCCGCCGATGATGCGGACACGGCGTTCTCCTCACTTCTCTTACGTCACGAATTACGTCACGAAACTTCTCTTAAGCCATGAATTCGACTGCTGCTCATGAATCGACTCACGATTCGACCGCTGCACACAACCTGCATACGCCGTTCATCCTTGCAGATCCGACGCGGTTGATCAGCCCCGATGGACGCCGTTCATGTACCGGTGGCTCAGTGGTCGCACGCCCAGGCCGCGGACGCCGTGGCGCCCTCCGCCTGGGTGCGCAGTGCACGTACCGCCTCCGCCGGATCCTTCGCCCCGTAGACGGCCGAACCGGCTACGAAGACGTCGGCGCCCGCCTCGGCGCACCGCTCGATCGTCGCGGCGGACACTCCGCCGTCGACCTGCAGCCAGAGCTCCAGGCCGTGCTTTCCGATCAGCTCACGGGTGCGGCGGATCTTGGGCAGCATGATGTCCAGGAACGCCTGCCCGCCGAATCCCGGCTCAACCGTCATGATCAGCAGCATGTCGAGCTCGGGGAGCAGGTCCTCGTACGGCTCGATCGGTGTCGCCGGCTTCAGGGCCATCGAGGCGCGGGCGCCCTTGGCGCGGATCTCGCGCGCGAGCCGGACGGGGGCGGCGGCGGCCTCCGCGTGGAAGGTGACGGACCCGGCACCCGCTTCGACGTACTGCGGGGCCCAGCGATCGGGGTCCTCGATCATCAGGTGGCAGTCCAGCGGGGTGTCCGTCGCCCGCGCCAGCGACTCTACGACCGGAACCCCGAGGGTCAGGTTCGGGACGAAGTGGTTGTCCATGACGTCGACATGGAGCCAATCGGCGCCTTCGGCGGCCTTTGCCTCGTCGGCAAGGCGGGCGAAGTCCGCGGACAGGATACTGGGGTTGATCTGCACGGCCATGCCCCAAGCGTGCCATGCCCCGGCCCCCCGCTCCGCCTCGGTCCGTCCCCATACCCGAGACCGATACCGAGCCGTGCCCGCCCGTGCCATTCTTGGCGGCTCGCAGGAGGGGCCGGCCCAAGGCCCCCGGGGGAGCACCGCGCACGACGCAGCGGGGGACGCCATGGCGGACGAGCAGAGCACGGTGAGCACGGCGCCCGAGCGCCGGGGCGTCGCGTGGCTGGTGTGCGGGCGGCGCAGCAAGTGGCTGGTGCTGCTGCTGTGGCTGGTCGTCATCGTCGGCACGGCACCGCTCGCCCAGAAGCTCACCGACGCCCAGGACAACGACGCGCAGTCCTGGCTGCCCGGCTCCGCCGAGTCCACCCAAGTCCTCGACCTGTCCAAGGACTTCAGGCCGGAGACCATCCCCGCCGTGGTCGTCTACGCGCGCGGGGGCGGGCTCACCGTCGCGGACCGGGCCCGGATCGCCAAGGATGTCGCCCAGATCAAGCAGTTGAGCGCCCATGGCGTGCGGGGCACGGAGACCCGCGGCCCGCTCTTCGACAAGCGGCCGGGGCCGTCCGCGGCCCAGGTCTACGTCCCGATCACGATGGACTCGAAGGGCTGGGAACGGATCGCGCCCGCCGTCGACTCCATCCGGGACGAGGCCGGTACGTCGGCGGACGGTCTGCGGATCCACATCACCGGCCCGGGAGGCACCTCGGCGGACTTCTCCGAGGCGTTCGAGGGCATCGACTCCACGCTCCTGTTCTCCGCCCTCGGCATCGTGGTCGTGATCCTGCTGTGCACGTACCGCAGCCCGTCCCTGCTGCTCGTACCGGTGCTGAGCGTGGTGGCGGCGCTGTTCACGGCGCAGGCGCTGATCTATCTCCTCGCCCAGCACGCCGGGCTCACCGTCAACGGGCAGAGCGCGGGCATCCTGACCGTCCTCGTGTTCGGCGCGGGGACGGACTACGCGCTGCTTCTCGTCGCCCGCTACCGCGAGGAGCTGCGCCGACACGAGGACCGGCACGAGGCGATGGCCCTTGCCCTGCACCGGGCGGGCCCCGCGGTGCTCGCGTCGGGCGCGACGGTCGTCCTGAGCATGCTGGTCCTGCTGACGGCCGACATGAACTCGACGCGCGGCCTCGGTCCCGTCGCGGCGATCGGCGTCGCCGTCGCCCTGCTCGCGATGCTGACGCTGTTCCCGGCCCTCCTGGTGATCTTCGGCCGCTGGCTGTTCTGGCCGGTGATCCCGCACGTCGGCTCGCCGGAGCCCACCGAGCGGGGCGTGTGGGCGCGCACCGGGCGAAGGATCGCGCGCCGCCCGCGCCTGGTGTGGATCGCGACGGCGGCGGCGCTCGCGCTGCTCTCCCTCGGCCTGATCCAGCTGAAGGCGAGCGGCATCAGCAACGCCGACTCGTTCACCGACAAACCCGACTCGATCGTGGGACAGGAGATCTCGGCGGAGTACTTCCCCGCGGGCACCGGCGACCCGCTGGTCGTCGTCGCGAACCAGGCGCAGGGCGAGCAGGTGCGGCGCGCGGTCGCCACGACGGAGGGCGTCGTGCGCGGCAGCATCGGCGTGCCACCGAACACCAAGCCGGCGGCGGACGGCCGGATCCTCTTCGAGGCGACGACGACGGCTCCGTCCGACAGCCAGGCCGCCAAGGACACGGTGGACCGCGTACGGGCCGCGGTGCACGACGTGGACGGCGCGGAGGCCAAGGTGGGCGGCGGCACCGCGGCGCTGCTCGACATGGACCGGGCGACCACGCACGACAACAAGCTGGTGATCCCGCTGGTGCTGGTGGTCGTCCTGCTGATCCTCGGCCTGCTCCTACGGGCCCTGGTGGCACCCCTGTTGCTGATCACGACGGTCGTGCTGTCCTTCGCGGCGGCCCTCGGCATCAGCGCGCTGGCCTTCCGCCACCTCTTCGACTACGCGGGCGAGTCGACGGACTTCCCGCTGTTCGTCTTCGTGTTCCTGGTGGCGCTCGGCATCGACTACAACATCTTCCTCACGACCCGCATCCGTGAGGAGGCCGCACGCCAGGGCACGCGCTCCGGCGTCGTCACGGGCCTGGCCGCGACCGGCGCGGTGATCACGTCGGCGGGCCTGGTCCTCGCGGGCACCTTCGCGGCCCTCGGCACGCTCCCCATGGTCGCCTTCGCGGAGATCGGCTTCGCGGTGGCGGTGGGCGTCCTCCTGGACACCTTCGTGGTGCGCTCGATCCTGGTGACGTCCTTGTTCCTGGACGTGGGCTCACGGGTGTGGTGGCCGAACTCTACTGAGCACATTTCAAGCCCCTCCGGCGATTGAGGAGCGGGGTCCGGGGCAGAACCCCGGTCTTTCAACCCCGGCCGGCCGCAACGACACCTACGCCGTACGCCGAATCAACGCCAAATACATCGCATCGGTCCCATGCAGATGCGGCCACAACTGCACATCCGGCCCCTCCCCCAACGCCGGCACCCCCTCCAAAAACGGCCGCGCATCGACGAGTTCCGCCCCCGCGACCTGCTTCAGCACATCGTCCACGACCGCCCGCGTCTCCGCGAGGTGCGGCGAGCACGTCGCATACCCCACGACACCGCCCACCCGCACGGACTCAAGTGCCTTGCGCAGCAACCCCCGTTGCAGCGGACCGAACCCGTCCAGGTCCTCGGGCCGCCGCCGCCACCGCGCCTCCGGACGCCGCCGCAGGGCCCCAAGTCCCGTGCAGGGAACGTCCATCAGGATCCGGTCGAACGTCTCGGGCCCCCACGGCGGCCGCGTCCCGTCCGCGGCCATCACTTGGTACGGCCCCGGGTTCCCGGCCAGCGCCTTCGCGACGAGCCCGGCCCGGTGCGGCTGCTTCTCGGAGGCGAGCAGCGTCGCGCCCCGCTCACTCGCGAGCCCGGCCAGCATGGCCGCCTTGCCGCCGGGGCCCGCGCAGCCGTCGAGCCACTTCTCGTCGCGCCCCTCGATCGGAGCGTTCGCGAGTGCGATGGCTACCAGCTGACTGCCCTCGTCCTGCACGCCGGCACGGCCCGAGCGCACGATGTCGAACGAGCCCGGCTCACCCCCCTCGGCGAGCCGCACGGCGTACGGCGACCAGCGCCCGGGAAGCCCCGAATCCTCGCCCACCTCGGCGAGTACGGCCTCGGCCGTGGTCCTTCCGGGCCGCGCCACGAGCGTCACCTCGGGCCGCTCGTTGTCGGCCTCCAGGAGGTCCTCGATCCCGGCACGCCCGCCGCCCAGCGAGTCCCACAGAGCGGAAACAACCCATCGCGGATGCGAATGCACCACGGCCAGGTGATCGTCGGGGTCCTCGTCGTAGGGCGGCGCGACCCTCTCGACCCAGGCGTCGAGATCGTGCTGCGAGACCTTCCGCAGCACGGCGTTGACGAACTTGGCCCGCCCGTCGCCGAGCACGACGCGCGCCAGCTCGACCGACGCGGACACGGCGGCGTGCGTCGGAATCCTCGTCCCCAGCAGCTGGTGCACACCCAGATTCAGCACATCCAGAACCGGCGGGTCGACCTCGCGCAGCGGCCGGTCGATGCAGGCCGCCACGATCGCGTCGTACGTCCCCTGCCTGCGCAGCGTCCCGTACACGAGCTCGGTCGCGAGCGCGGCGTCCCGCCCGTCGAACTTGTCGGGGCCCTCCTTCTCGCGCGCCTTGCGCAGCAGCGGCGGCAGCACGAGGTTCGCGTACGCGTCCCGCTCGTCCACCGCGCGCAACGCCTCGAAGGCGAGGATGCGCACGGGGTCCTTCTTGGGACGACGGTGGGGCTTGCCGGGCTTACGAGGGGGCCGGCCGGGCTGGTCGCTCAAAGGTGCTCCGCTGCTGGGATCGTACGGGCGCTGCGCACGGTCGCAGACCGGGATCGGTGCTACGTACAGGCAGTACGCCGGGATGAACCCTCCCAGGGTACGTCCCGGCGCCGACAGCGCCCCACAGCGGTCCTCGCGGGACCCGTCAGCCCAGGGTCTCGCCCTCGGCGATCCGGGTGCCGCGCGCCCAGTCCGCCGCGGCCATCGGCTTCTTGCCCTGCGCCTGCACCCAGAGCAGCTCGACGGCGTGCGAACCGGTGCCCACGTAGAGGTTCTTCTTGCCCGCGCTGATCTCACCGGGCGCCAGATCGGTCCGGTCGGGCGCGAGGACGGCCGTGCGCACCTTGAGCCGCTCCCCGCGGAACTCGGTCCAGGCGCCCGGCGCGGGCGTGCAGCCGCGGACGACCCGGTCGACCCGGAGGGCGGGCGCGTTCCAGTCGATCCGGGCGTCGTCCACGGTGATCTTCGGCGCGAGCGTGATGCCGTCGGCGGGCTGCGGCACGGCCTGCACCGAACCGTCCTCGATCCCGTCCATCGTCGCGGAGAGCAGCCCGGCGCCCGCGAACGCGAGCCGGGTGAGCAGGTCGCCGCTGGTGTCGGTGCCCCGGACCGCCTCGGTCACCGTCCCGTACACCGGCCCGGAGTCGAGCCCCTCCTCGATGAGGAACGTGGACGCGCCGGTGATCTCGTCGCCCGCCATCACCGCGTGCTGCACGGGGGCCGCGCCCCGCCATGCGGGCAGCAGCGAGAAGTGCAGATTGACCCAGCCGTGGGCGGGCACGTCGAGCGCGACCTTCGGGAGCAGCGCCCCGTACGCGACAACCGGGCAGCAGTCGGGGCCGATCTCGCGCAGCCGCGCCAGGAACTCCTCGTCGCGCGGCTTGGCCGGCTTGAGCACCTCGATGCCGGCCTCCTCCGCCCGCTCGGCGACCGGGCTCGCGACCAGGCGACGGCCGCGCCCCGCCGGTGCGTCGGGCCGGGTGACGACCGCGGCGACCTCGTGCCGGTCGGAGGCGATCAGGGCATCCAGGGCGGGAACGGCGACCTCGGGGGTGCCTGCGAAGACGAGCTTCATCGGTGGCGTACAGCCTCTCGGGGCAGGGTCACGGGCAGCGCACCAGTCTATGGGCGCCGTGCGGCGGGCGCGTACGGGGCGCACGTCGCGACGTGCGCCCCTCGCATATGCGGATACGCCCGAACAGCGTGACCACTCACCGAATGGCGCGTTGGTCAAGAAAGAGTTGACCAGTCAATGGGCCGCATTCAGTCATTCGTCATCGTCCGCTCGTCGTTCACACGGCGTGCGCTCGTCTTCGTCGGTGTCGCTTGACGCGAGCGTGGCCCGATCCTTTTTCATCGCCGGTTCGAGAGGCTTGTTCATGGCCGACCACGCAACCCACGACGCCCAGGCACGGGCCAGCCTGCATCTTCTTGTGCGGGACATCGAGCGGGTCCGCCGTCAGGTGGACGCACTGCGCACCCTCACCGCACAGCTGGGCAACGTCTACCGCCCGCGCCGCTCAGGCCCCTCCGCGGGGTTCGTCGTCTACGGGAGGGCGCCCGCCCCCACCGTCCGTCTCGCCCAGGAACTGCGCGACAGCGTCGAGACATTGGTCACCGCAGCCGTGGACTTCGACCGTTCGCTGGGGTTCTCGTGGGACGCGGTGGGCTCCGCGCTCGGCGTCACCAAGCAGGCGGTGCACCGCCGGTACGGGGCGCGCAGGGCGGTCACCCAGGCGGCGGCCGAGGCCGAGCGCGGGGCGGAGACCCCGGCGTCGCCGGCCCCCGCCGTGCCGTCCCCCGCGGGGGCCGCGCGTCCCTCCATGCCGATGGGAGCGGGCCCGTTGGTGCCCGTCGCCCGCGCGCTGCCCACCCAGCCGACCGCGGTCACGACGGGCCTGCGCGACGACTCGCGGCCCAGCGCCTTCCCCGGCCCGCGCCACGGCTGAGCCGCCGCGTCGGACACTTCTGCCGCCCCGTGCGCGACCTGGCGCACGGGGCGGCAGAAGTATGTGGCATAGGGTGTCCGACATGAGGCGATGGGTACCCCGTTCGGCCACGACATCGGTCGTGCTGCGCGGAACCCTTGCACTCCTGGTCGCCTTCGTCGGTGTGCTGTGCGTGTTCTCGCGCGCGATGGAGCAGCGGCCGGTGACGGCGGAGCGACCGGCGGTCGCACAGGTCGACACACACGTAACCACGCACGTGAGCGCGCAGGTTGGCTCGCCGACGAGCGCGCAGGCCGGGGCGCGGCCCCAGGCGTCGGCCGCTTCCACGACGCCGTGCGGCAAGGTCAAGGCCGTCGCCGAGTCCGGCACCTCCCGCGCCGCCCAGAGCGAGGCCCACGCGCCCGCGCTCGCCGGCGCCGCCCTGGCCCCCGACGTCACACCGCGGTTCGCCCCGGACGCCGTCCACGCCCGCGCCTGCGGACCGGAGCCACCCCCACCACCCGCCACCCACTCCGTCCTGCGGATCTAGGCCGACCCGTGTGGTCCCGCCTTCCCTCTTCCCGCAGTTGAACGGAGTCCTTCCTATGCGCTCTTCCCGGCGCTCTGTCAGCCGGGCGGGCCGGTCGCTGCTCGCATGGCGGGCTCGACAGTGGTGGGTCGCGGGCGCCGGTGCGCTGGTCACCGCCGCCGTCGTCGGCATCCCGACGGATGTCGTGCCCAACCCGCTGTTCGGCCGTTCCGTCCCCGTCCAGTGGTGGAACTACCCGGCCCTCGCCCTGACCTCGGTCCTCGCCGGACTCGTCCTCGGTACGTACGTCACGGCGTCCCGCACTGAGCGGATGAGCCGCTTCGGCGCGGGGGGCGCGGTGCTGTCGTTCTTCGCGGTCGGCTGCCCCGTCTGCAACAAGCTGGTGCTGCTGCTGATCGGTACGTCGGGCGCGCTCAGTTACTGGGCCCCGTTGCAGCCGCTGCTCGCCGTGGTCTCCGTCGCCCTGCTCGCCGAGGCGGCGCTGCGCCGCCTGAGCAACGCGACGGTCTGCACCCCCGGCCGGGCCCGCCTGACGCGCGGCGCCCGCTCCTGACACCTGCTCCACCTCCTTCGCCTACGTATGCCTACGTAGGCCCACGCAAGGAACTTCCCCATGCCTTCCACCCCCTCCCACCGCCTGCGCCTGTACGTGGCCGGCGGCGTGTTCGTGGCCGCCGCGGCGACCGCCACGTTCGCGCTCACCATGAACGGCGACGCCGACTCCACTCGGAAAGCGGCCCGCGACAAGCCTTCGGCCGCCGCGTCCGTCAGCACCCCCTCCCCGGCTCCCGCCGACGACGGGCTCCTCGCCCTTGCCCGGCGCGACGCGTCCGACGCGCTGGCCGTGGGCCGCGCCGACGCGCCCGTCGTGCTGATCGAGTACGCGGACTTCCAGTGCCCGTTCTGCGGTCAGTTCGCCCGCGAGACCGGGCCCGAACTGCTGCGTCGCTATGTCGACAAGGGCGTCCTGCGCATCGAGTGGCACAACTTCCCCGTCTTCGGCAAGGAGTCCGAGCAGGCCGCCCTGGCGGGCTGGGCCGCGGGCCGGCAGAAGAAGTTCTGGCCGTTCTACGACACCGCCTTCGGCAAGCCGCGCGAGCGCAACGCGGGCGAGTTCAGCACCGAGAAGCTGGTGGCGATGGCCCGCGAGGCGGGCGTGCCCGATCTGGACCGGTTCCGTTCGGACATGGCGGGCGCGGCGGCCCGCAAGGCGGTCTCGCACGACCAGGACGAGGGCTACCAACTGGGGGTGACCAGCACCCCGGCCTTCCTCGTGAACGGCAGGCCGGTCCTCGGGGCGCAGCCGTTGAAGACGTTCGTCTCGACGATCGAGGCTGCGGAGAAGGAGGCGGGGGCCGATGACTGACATCGGCCTGCTCGCGGCGTTCCTCGGTGGCCTGCTGGCGCTGCTCAGTCCGTGCAGCGCGCTGCTCCTGCCGGCGTTCTTCGCGTACTCCTTCACGAGCCGCACGCGGCTCCTCGCCCGCACCGCGGTGTTCTACGTGGGCCTGTGCCTGACGTTGGTGCCCCTCGGTGTGGCCGGGTCCTTCGCCAGCCGGCTCTTCTACGGCCACCGCGATCTGCTCGTCACGGCGGGCGGCTGGCTGCTGATCGCGCTCGGCGCCGCTCAGATCGCCGGGCTCGGGCTCGGCTCGCGGCGCATGGCGCGGGCGGCCGGTGGGCGGCGCACCGGGACGGCTCTGTCCGTGTTCGCCCTCGGCGCGGTCTACGGTCTTGCGGGATTCTGCGCGGGGCCGATCCTCGGCGGCATCCTCACGGTCGCCGCCGTCGGTGGAAACCCGCTGCACGGTGGCCTGTTGCTCGCGGTGTACGCCCTCGGCATGGCCGTGCCGATCTTCTTCCTCGCACTGCTGTGGGACCGCTACGACCTGGGCCGCAAACGCTGGCTGCGGGGGCGGACCGTGCGGGTGGGCCGCTTCTCCCTGCACACCACGTCGGCCGTCGGAGGCGCCCTGTTCATCGTCCTGGGCGTGCTGTTCCTGCTCTTCGACGGCACGTCCGCGCTGCCCTCCCTGCTGAGCACGGACAGCGAGTTCGGCCTGGAACAGAAGGTCTCGGCACTGGGCGCCGCGGTCTCGGACCGCACCCTGCTCCTCACAACGGCCACCGTCACGGCCCTGGCCGCCCTCTACGCCCTCCTCCGCTCGGCCCACCGCCTCCGAACGCCAAAGGGAGACGCTCACCCGGACGACTAACCAACACCACCCACCACCTTCGGCAATCCGCCGGGACACGGCACCCGCCGCCACGCCTCCCCACCCATGGCGGTCGACCGCCCCCGCCTTGGGCAATCTGCCGCCTTGGGCGGCAGGGTGGGCAAGGCGGCGCCCCGGTGCCGCGCAACGGGAACGGCGGCCCCGGCCACGGTGCCGGGCGGCCCCGCGCCAGCCACCGCTCCCGCTCACCCGATGTCGAGCGGATCCACCCGAACCCGTACCGGCTCCCCGGCCCCCCGGGCCATCCGCGCCGCCTGCGCCTGCTTCAGGGCCCGCGCCAGCACCGCCCCACTCCCGGGCGGCACCCGCACCAGCACCCGCTCCCACTGCTCCCCTACCGGCGGCCCCCCGCCCCGGCGCGCACCCCCCGGTATCGCCTCCGGCACCGGAACCGGCCCCAACACCTCCGCGTCCCCCGGCAGTTCCACCGCCCCCATGAACCCGGCGACCGCCTCCGCCGTCCCCGTGACCGCCGCCATCCGTGACACCGGCGGAAACCCGAGTTCCGCCCGGTCCGCGAGCTCCCGTACCGCATGCCCCACCGGATCCCACCGCACCAACGCCTGCACGGGCCGCAACGTGGGCTCGGCGACCACGACCACCGCACCCCCCACCTCCTGCGGCCGCACCAGCGCGGACGCCGCGATCCACCGCCGCAGCGCCTCCTCCCCCGCCCGCAGATCGGCCCGCCCCAGCATCGCCCACCCGTCGAGCAGCAGCGCCGCCGCGTACCCGCCCTCGGCGACCGGCTCGGCCCCCGGCGTGCTCACGACCAGCGCGGGCGTCCCCGGCACCGTGTCGAGCACCTGCTCCCGCCCCGACGTCCGCACCGGCACCGTGGAGAACGCCCGCCCCAACTCCTCGGCGGTGCGCCGCGCCCCGACGACCTGCGCCCGCAACCGCGTCCCCCCGCACTCGGCACACTGCCAGCGCCCTTCCTCGCGCCCGCACCAACCGCACGCGAGCACCCCGGTCGCCTCCCCCGCCTCCAACGGCCCCGCGCACTGCCGGCACCGGGCGGGCTCACGACACCGCTGGCACGCGAGCCGCGGCACGTACCCCCGCCGCGGCACCTGCACCAGCACAGGCCCTTCCCGCAGAGCGTTCCGCGCCACCTCCCACGCGAGGCTCGGCAGGCGGGCGGCCCGCGCCGCCTCGTCGCGCGCCACGTCCCGGTCCCCCACGGTCCGTACGAGCGGAGCGACCCGCCGTACGACATCCCGCGGCGCGCTCACGGCAGCGGCCCACCCGCTGCGCACGAGCTGCGCGGCCTCGACGGTGCAACTCCAACTGCCCAGCAGGAAAGCGCACTTGTCGCGCGTGGCCCGCAGCTCCAGGACCTCCCGTACATGCGGGAAGGGGGCGTGGTCATCGCTGTGGTGCTGGTCCCCGTCCTCCCAGACCACGACAAGTCCCAGGTCCCGAACGGGCGCGAACATGGCCGCCCGCGTCCCCACGACGGCCCGCACGGCCCCCCGCCGCACGGCGAGCCACTCGGAGTACCGCCGCTGCTGACCGGCATCGGCCGTCAGCAGCGCGTGCTGCCCCTCCCCCAACTCCTCCCGTAGCGCGGCATCGACACGCGCCGCGAGCCGCACGGTCGGCACGACGACGAGCGCGCCCCGCCCCGAAGCGAGCGTCGCCCGCACGGCCCGCGCGATCTCATCGGCCCACTCGGGCCCGGGCAGCGCCGTCCACACGGCCCGGGGCGCGCCCCCCGCCGCCAACGAGCCCACGAAATCGGCGCCCCGCTCGTACCGCGCCCAGGAGCCGGCCTCGGGCGCCCCTGGCGGCGCGGGCGGAGCGCGAAACTCCCTGGCCTCCGCCTTGGCGTGCCGCGGCGGAATCGCCAGCTGGAGCACATCGGCAAGGCTCCCGGCGTACCGGTCGGCGACGGCCCGCGTCAGCCCGAGCAACTCCGCGTCGAGCACCGGTTCGGGCGACACCACCTGCGCGAGCGCGGCCAGCGGCCCCTGGTACTCGGCCTCGGCGACCCGCTCGACGAGAAACCCGTCGATCAGCCCGCCGCCCTCACGCCGCCCGTCCCGCACGTTCCGGTTCCCCGCGCCGAACCGCACCCGCACCCGCACGCCCGGCTGCGCGGCGGCGTCCAGCTCCTTCGGCACCGCGTACTCGAAGTACCGGTCGAGATGCAGCACCCCCTTGTCCACGAGCACCCGCGCCACCGGCAATTCGTCCGCCAGCGGCGCCCCCCGCCACGTCCGCGGCTTCGCCTTCGGCACCTTGGCAGCCCGCACGCTCTCCCGGATCAACGCAAGCTGCTCCGGCTCCCCGCCCTCGTCGCCCCTGTCGTCCTCGCTGCTCACACGTGCATTCCTACCAGAGGGCACTGACACAGGCGCCGGTCGGCGAAGGCGTCCGGAAACGCCGAAGGGCCCGGCCCTCCCGAAGGAGAACCGGGCCCCACGGACCAATCAGCGGCTCAGGGCCTACAGACCCGCGGCCTTGCGCAGCGCGTCCACGCGGTCCGTCTTCTCCCACGTGAAGTCGGGCAGCGCGCGCCCGAAGTGGCCGTAGGCGGCCGTCTGGGAGTAGATCGGGCGGAGCAGGTCGAGGTCGCGGATGATCGCGGCCGGGCGGAGGTCGAAGACCTCGGAGATCGCGGCCTCGATCTTGTCCGTGTCGACCGTGGCCGTACCGAAGGTCTCCACGAAGAGACCGACCGGCTCGGCCTTGCCGATCGCGTACGCGACCTGGACCTCGCAGCGCGCGGCGAGACCCGCGGCCACGACGTTCTTGGCGACCCAGCGCATCGCGTACGCGGCCGAGCGGTCGACCTTGGACGGGTCCTTGCCGGAGAAGGCGCCACCGCCGTGCCGGGCGTAGCCGCCGTACGTGTCGATGATGATCTTGCGGCCGGTCAGACCCGCGTCGCCCATCGGGCCGCCGATCTCGAAGCGGCCGGTCGGGTTGACCAGCAGGCGGTAGCTCTCGGTCTCCAGCTTGATGCCGTCGTCGAGCAGCGCCTTCAGCTCCGGCTCCACCACGAACTCGCGGATGTCGGGGGCGAGCAGGGAGTCCAGGTCGATGTCGCTCGCGTGCTGCGAGGAGACCACGACCGTGTCCAGGCGGACCGCCTTGTCGCCGTCGTACTCGATGGTGACCTGGGTCTTGCCGTCGGGGCGCAGGTAGGGGATCGTCCCGTTCTTGCGCACCTCGGACAGGCGCCGCGAGAGGCGGTGCGCGAGGTGGATCGGGAGCGGCATGAGCTCCGGCGTCTCGTCGCACGCGTAGCCGAACATCAGGCCCTGGTCGCCCGCGCCCTGCTTGTCGAGCTCGTCCTCGTCGCCCTCGACGCGCTTCTCGTACGCCGTGTCGACGCCCTGTGCGATGTCGGGCGACTGCGAGCCGATGGAGACCGAGACGCCGCAGGACGCGCCGTCGAAGCCCTTCTTCGACGAGTCGTAGCCGATCTCGAGGATCTTGTCGCGCACGAGCTGCGCGATCGGCGCGTAGGCCTTCGTGGTCACCTCGCCGGCCACGTGCACGAGGCCGGTGGTGATCAGCGTCTCGACGGCGACGCGGGACGAGGGGTCCTCGCGCAGCAGCGCGTCGAGAATGGTGTCGCTGATCTGGTCAGCGATCTTGTCGGGGTGACCCTCGGTCACGGACTCCGAGGTGAACAGGCGACGGGACACAACGCTCCCTGTGGTTGCAGCGGCTGCTGGCTGATCATTTGACGGTTGGTGCGGGGGGCTGCGCCCGGCACCGTCCGGGAACAGTTTATCGGTCGTACTCGCCGGCCGGTCCACGTGTCTCGCCCAATGGGAGCCCTGTGACCTGCGACACCGCATTCTGCGATACGACGATCGCTCTTCGGAAGGGTACTGCTCGCCCGAAAATGGCGTGTTTTCCGGGTTTCCCTGCGCCAAACGCGTCGGATGTGAATTTCACGTACCGGTGAGGTTCCGCGCGTGTTCGGCCAAGGTTCAGCCCGCCGCCGCGGGCGTGAGCCGCCGCGCCGTCTCGTCCCAGATGCGGTCGGCGAGTGCTTCCTTCGGGCCGTACGGGACCGGTGTCTCATGCCCGTCGGCGCCCAGGATCACGGCCTCGTTCTCCTCGGAGCCGAAGGTCTTGCGCTCCCCCACCTCGTTGACGACGAGCAGGTCACAGCCCTTGCGGGCGAGCTTGGCGCGGCCGTTGGCGAGGACGTCGTCGGTCTCCGCGGCGAAACCGACGACGACCTGGCCCGGGCGGGCGCGGTCGGCGGACAGCTCGGCGAGGATGTCGGGGTTGCGGACGAGGGCGATCGGCGCGGGCTCCTCGCCGTCCCTCTTCTTGATCTTCCCGGTGGCGTACGCCTCGGGGCGGAAGTCGGCGACGGCGGCGGCCATGACGACCGCGTCGGCGTCGGCGGCCGCCCTGAGGGCCGCCTCGCGCAGTTGTACGGCCGTCCCCACGTGGACGACGTCGACGCCCGCGGGGTCCGGCAGGTCGGCGTTCGCGGAGAGCAAGGTGACGCGGGCGCCGCGCGCCGCCGCCGTGCGGGCGAGCGCGTAGCCCTGCTTTCCGGAGGAGCGGTTGCCGAGGAAGCGGACCGGGTCGAGGGGCTCGCGGGTGCCGCCGGCCGATACGACGACGTGACGGCCGGCGAGGTCCTGCTCGGCGTCGCCGCGGACGAGCACCCGGCGCGCGTACTCGAAGATCTCCGTCGGGTCCGGGAAGCGGCCCTTGCCGGTGTCGACGCCGGTGAGGCGGCCGACGGCCGGCTCGATGACGAGGGCGCCGCGGCGGCGCAGCGTGGCGACGTTCTCCTGGGTGGCCGGGTGCTCCCACATCTCGGTGTGCATCGCGGGGGCGAAGACGACCGGACATCGGGCGGTGAGGAGCGTGTTCGTGAGGAGGTCGTCGGCGAGGCCGTGGGCCGCCTTGGCGAGCATGTCGGCGGTGGCGGGAGCGACGATCACCAGATCCGCGTGCTGGCCGATGCGCACGTGCGGCACCTCGTGGACCGCGTCCCAGACCTCCGTCGAGACCGGGTTGCCGGAGAGCGCCGACCAGGTCGCGGCGCCGACGAAGTGCAGCGCCGAGTCGGTCGGCACGACGCGCACGTCGTGGCCGGACTCCGTCAGTCGACGCAGCAGCTCACACGCCTTGTAGGCGGCGATTCCGCCGCTGACCCCCAGAACGACCTTCGGCTTCGACGACACCGGCTCTCCCCTGACTCGAACACGTACGAACGAAAAGACGTACGACTCCATGACACACCACAGGCCCGACAGCTGCGCTGCCGGGCCTGAAGTACCGAACCTACGAACTACACGAGCGTTACTGGACCGGGCCCTCGATGGCCTCGGACGTCAGCAGACCCGCGTTGATCTCACGAAGGGCGATCGAGAGCGGCTTCTCGTGGACGTGCGTGTCCACCAGCGGGCCGACGTACTCGAGCAGGCCCTCACCGAGCTGCGAGTAGTACGCGTTGATCTGACGCGCGCGCTTGGCGGCGTAGATGACCAGGCTGTACTTCGAGTCGGTGGCCTCGAGGAGCTCATCAATCGGCGGGTTGATGATGCCCTCGGGCGCGGTGATGGTAGAGGACACTCTCTGCCTTCCGATGGGGTTAAAGATCAAAGAACTTTCATCAAGGCTAGCAGCTCACGGGCCACGCCCTCGACGGAGGTATTGACAAGCGTGGTGTCGAACTCCGACTCGGCGGCGAGCTCCACCTTGGCGGCCCCGAGACGGCGCTCGATGACCTCCGGCGCCTCCGTACCGCGCCCGGTGAGCCGGCGGACCAGCTCCTCCCAGCTCGGAGGGGCCAGAAAGACCAGCTGCGCCTCGGGCATCGACTCCCGGACCAGGCGGGCACCCTGGAGGTCGATCTCGAGCAGCACCGGCTCCCCCGCCTCCAGGCGGTCGAGCACGGCCCGGCGCGGGGTGCCGTAGCGGTTCCCCGCGAACTCGGCCCACTCGAGGAGCTCACCGTTGGCGATCAGCTTGTCCATTTCCTCGTCGGTGACGAAGAAGTACTGGACACCGTGCTGCTCGCCGGGGCGCGGCTTGCGGGTCGTGGCCGACACCGAGAGCCAGACCTCGGGGTGTTCCTTGCGCATATGGGCGACAACCGTGCTCTTGCCGACCCCCGAGGGGCCGGAGAGCACGGTCAGCCGCGGACGTTCACTCATGCAGCGATTATTCCAGTTGTTCCGGAGTGCCCGGACCAGCTCCGGGAATCAGCCCGGGGCGGCCACGGCCACTCAGGCGCCGGTGCTGCCGAACTCGCGCTCCAGGGAGGCGATCTGGTTGGAACCGAGACCGCGCACCCGGCGGGATTCGGAGATCCCGAGCCGCTCCATGATCTGCTTGGCGCGGACCTTGCCCACGCCCGGCAGGGACTCGAGGAGGGCGGAGACCTTCATCTTGCCGATGACGTCGTTCTCCTGGCCCTGCTTGATGACCTCGTGGAGGGAGGCGCCGGAGTGCTTGAGTCGATTCTTGACCTCGGCCCGCTCCCGGCGAGCCGCGGCGGCCTTTTCGAGCGCGGCTGCGCGCTGTTCAGGGGTAAGGGGCGGAAGAGCCACGCCTACGTCACCTCGGATGTCGAACTGTCGGATACGGACCGGTGAGGAACCTAGTCGCCCCACACCTGGGGAGCAACGAACAACCCGCTGGCGTGCAGTTGACCGTTGACTCTCGACGGAGACTAGCGGGCATGGCCGCCAGAGTCAGCGAGAACAGACGAAAAGTCCTGGTCAGCCTCTGCCGAGCCGTACATTTGGGACAAATCGACCAAGAATCTGGACAGGTTTCGGACGCAAAACCCAAGGTCGGCACGGAGTGCCACCCTTAAACCTCGCGCCGACCCCCGATCCGACCCCCTCGTCAGGCCCCCGCGACGGCCTCGCGCACCTCGTCCGCGAACCGCACGGAGGCGTCCCGAAGGGCGGCGACCGACGGTCCCGCCTTGAGGACACCACGGCTCACACTCGGTACGACGTTGTGGACGGCCGAGCCGAAGACCGCGGGAAGATCGGCCGCCGTGGCACCCTGCGCCCCGATGCCGGGGGCGAGGAGCGGGCCGTTGATGTCCAGCTCGTAGGAGGACAGATCGCCGAGCGTCGCGCCGACCACGGCCCCGAAGGAGCCCATGGGGGCCTCCCCCGCGTTCTCCTCGGCGAGGTGCCCGAGCATCGTCGCCCCTACGTTGCGGCCGTCGGCGCGCACCGCGTGCTGCACCTCGCCGCCCTCGGGGTTCGAGGTGAGCGCAAGGACGAAGAGGCCGGCCCCGGACTCGCGGGCCAGGTCGGCGGCCGGCCGCAGGGACCCGTAGCCCAGGTACGGCGAGACGGTCAGGGCGTCCGAGAACAGCGGGGAGTCCTTGCGCAGGAAGGTCTCCGCGTACGCGGCCATGGTGGAGCCGATGTCGCCGCGCTTGGCGTCCATGACGACGAGCGTCCCGGCGGCACGCAGGTCCGCCACGGCCCGCTCCAGGACGGCGACGCCGCGCGAGCCGAAGCGCTCGAAGAACGCCATCTGCGGCTTGACCACGGCGACCGTGTCGGCCAGCGCCTCGACGCACGCGCGCGTGAATGCCTCCAGGCCCGCGATGTCGTCGTTCAGGCCCCAGGAGGACAGCAGGGCGGCGTGCGGGTCGATACCGACGCAGAGCGGGCCGCGCTCGTCCATGACGCGGCGCAGGCGGGCGCCGAAGGGTTCCATCGAGGTCATGCGGAGGCCTTCTTCCTCACGTCGGCGCCGATCGCGTCGGCGAGCGTGGCGTACGGGGAGTCGCGCAGGCGGGCGGCGAGGCCCTTGTGGATCGCGCGGGCGTAGCAAGGGCCTTCGTAGATGAAGGCGGAGTAGCCCTGGATGAGGGTGGCACCGGCGAGGATGCGCTGCCAGGCGTCCTCGGCGTTCTCGATGCCGCCGACACCGACGAGGGTGATCCGGTCGCCCACGCGCGCGTAGAGGCGGCTGAGCACCTCCAGGGAGCGCTCCTTGAGGGGTGCGCCGGAAAGGCCGCCGGTCTCGTTCACGACGTCGCCCTTGGTGGCGAGGCCCTCGCGGGTGATCGTCGTGTTCGTGGCGATGATGCCGTCGAGGCCGAGCTCCACGGCCAGGTCGGCGACCGCGTCGACGTCCTCGTCGGCGAGGTCGGGCGCGATCTTCACCAGGAGCGGGACACGGCGCGACGTGACGGTGCGGTCGGCCGCCTCGCGCACGGCGCTCAGGAGCGGCCGCAGCGACTCCGTGGCCTGGAGGTTGCGCAGGCCGGGCGTGTTCGGCGAGGAGACGTTCACGACGAGGTAGTCGGCGAACGCGGCGAGCCGCTCGGTCGACTTCACGTAGTCGGCCGCGGCGTCGGCCTCCGGCACGACCTTGGTCTTGCCGATGTTGACGCCGACCGTGGTCCTGAAGACCGGGTTGCGGGAGGCCAGGCGGGCCGCCACGGCGAGCGAGCCCTCATTGTTGAAGCCCATGCGGTTGATGAGCGCGCGGTCCTGCACGAGGCGGAAGAGGCGCTTCTTGGGGTTGCCCGGCTGGGCCTCCCCCGTCACGGTGCCGATCTCGACGTGGTCGAAGCCGAGCATCGACATGCCGTCGATCGCGATGGCGTTCTTGTCGAAGCCGGCGGCGAGGCCGAAGGGGCCGTGCATCCGCAGGCCCAGGGCTTCGGTACGCAGCTCCTTGTAGCGCGGCGCGAGATACGCGGCTACGAAGGTGCGCAGAACGGGTGTGCGGGCCGCCAGGCGGATCCAGCGGAAGGCCAGGTAGTGGGCCTTCTCGGGGTCCATGCGCTTGAAGACGAGGTTGAAGAACAGCTTGTACATGCCTGAAGTCCTATAGGTCCTCATGAGGCGGTGGCCTCATGAAGAGGGGGACACCGGTGTGGTGTCCCCCTCCTGGGCTGCTACTGGATCCTTAGTCGCGGGCCGCGGTCAGGTGCTCCGCGTGCTCCTGCAGGGAGCGCACGCCCACGTCGCCGTGGCCCAGCGCCTCGATGCCCTGGACGGCCGCGGCGAGCGCCTGGACCGTGGTCAGGCACGGCACGGAGCGGGAGACCGCCGCCGTACGGATGTCGTAGCCGTCGAGGCGGCCGCCGGTGCCGTACGGGGTGTTGACGATCAGGTCGACGTCACCGTCGTGGATCAGCTGGACGATCGTCTTCTCGCCGTTCGGGCCCTCGCCCTCGGACTGCTTGCGCACGACCGTGGCGTTGATGCCGTTGCGCTTGAGGACCTCGGCCGTGCCGGAGGTGGCGAGGAGCTCGAAGCCGTGGGCGACCAGCTCGCGCGCCGGGAAGATCATCGAGCGCTTGTCGCGGTTGGCGACGGAGATGAACGCGCGGCCCTTGGTGGGCAGCGGGCCGTACGCGCCCGCCTGCGACTTGGCGTACGCCGTGCCGAAGACGGAGTCGATGCCCATGACCTCGCCGGTGGAGCGCATCTCCGGGCCGAGGACCGTGTCGACGCCGCGACCGTGGATGTCGCGGAAGCGCGACCACGGCATGACGGCCTCCTTGACGGAGATCGGCGCGTCCATCGGCAGCGTGCCGCCGTCGCCGGTCGCCGGGAGCAGGCCCTCGGCGCGCAGCTCGGCGACGGTGGCGCCCAGCGAGATGCGGGCGGCGGCCTTCGCGAGCGGCACCGCGGTCGCCTTCGAGGTGAAGGGGACCGTGCGGGACGCGCGGGGGTTGGCCTCCAGGACGTAGAGGATGTCCCCGGACAGGGCGAACTGGATGTTGATCAGTCCGCGCACGCCGACGCCCTTGGCGATGCCCTCGGTCGAGGCGCGCAGGCGCTTGATGTCGTGGCCGCCGAGCGTGATCGGGGGCAGGGCGCACGCCGAGTCGCCGGAGTGGATGCCGGCCTCCTCGATGTGCTCCATGACGCCGCCGAGGTAGAGCTCCTCGCCGTCGTACAGGGCGTCCACGTCGATCTCGATCGCGTCGTCCAGGAAGCGGTCGACGAGGACCGGACGGGACGGGCTGATCTCCGTCGACTCCTCGATGTACGAGGAGAGGCGCTCCTCGTCGTACACGATCTCCATGCCGCGGCCGCCGAGCACGTACGACGGGCGGACGAGGACCGGGTAGCCGATCTCGTCGGCGATGGTCTTCGCCTCCGCGAACGTGGTGGCGGTGCCGTGCTTCGGGGCCGGAAGGCCGGCCTCGGCGAGCACGCGGCCGAACTCGCCGCGGTCCTCGGCGGCGTCGATGGCCTCCGGCGAGGTGCCGACGATGGGCACGCCGTTGTCCTTGAGCGCCTGCGCCAGGCCCAGCGGGGTCTGGCCGCCGAGCTGCACGATGACGCCCGCGACCGGACCGGCCTGCTGCTCCGCGTGGACGATCTCCAGGACGTCCTCGAGGGTCAGCGGCTCGAAGTAGAGGCGGTCGGACGTGTCGTAGTCCGTGGAGACCGTCTCCGGGTTGCAGTTGACCATCACGGTCTCGTAGCCGGCGTCGCTGAGCGCGAAGGAGGCGTGGACGCAGGAGTAGTCGAACTCGATGCCCTGGCCGATGCGGTTCGGGCCCGAGCCGAGGATGATCACGGCGGGCTTCTCGCGCGGCGCTACCTCGGACTCCTCGTCGTACGAGGAGTAGAAGTACGGCGTCTTGGCGGCGAACTCGGCGGCGCAGGTGTCGACCGTCTTGTAGACCGGGCGGACGCCCAGGGCGTGCCTGACCTCGCGCACGACGTCCTGGCGCAGGCCGCGGATCTCGGCGATCTGGCGGTCGGAGAAGCCGTGCCGCTTGGCCTCGGCGATCAGGTCCTTCGTCAGCTCGGGGGCCGCGGCGAGCTCGTCGGCGACCTCCTTGATGAGGAAGAGCTGGTCGACGAACCACGGGTCGATCTTCGTGTAGTCGAAGACCTCCTCGGGCGTGGCACCGGCGCGGATCGCTTCCATGACGGTGTTGATGCGGCCGTCCGTCGGGCGGACCGCGGCCTCCAGGAGCGCCTTCTTGTCGCCGGTCTCGCCGACGAAGGAGAACTGCGAGCCCGCCTTCTCCAGCGAGCGCAGCGCCTTCTGGAACGCCTCGGTGAAGTTGCGGCCGATGGCCATGGCCTCGCCGACCGACTTCATGGTCGTGGTCAGCGTGGAGTCGGCGCTCGGGAACTTCTCGAAGGCGAAGCGCGGGGCCTTCACGACCACGTAGTCGAGCGTCGGCTCGAAGGAGGCCGGCGTCTTCTCGGTGATGTCGTTCGGGATCTCGTCCAGCGTGTAGCCGACGGCCAGCTTGGCGGCGATCTTCGCGATCGGGAAGCCGGTGGCCTTGGACGCGAGGGCCGAGGACCGCGAGACGCGCGGGTTCATCTCGATGACGATGACGCGGCCGTCTTCGGGGTTGATCGCGAACTGGATGTTGCAGCCGCCGGTGTCGACGCCGACCTCGCGGATGATCGCGATGCCGATGTCGCGCAGCCGCTGGTACTCGCGGTCGGTCAGCGTCATCGACGGGGCGACGGTGATCGAGTCACCGGTGTGCACGCCCATCGGGTCGAAGTTCTCGATGGAGCAGACGACCACGACGTTGTCGTTCTTGTCGCGCATCAGCTCCAGCTCGTACTCCTTCCAGCCGAGGATGGACTCCTCCAGGAGCACCTCGGTGGTCGGGGAGAGCGTGAGGCCCTGACCGGCGATGCGGCGCAGCTCCTCCTCGTCGTGCGCGAAGCCGGACCCGGCGCCGCCCATGGTGAAGGAGGGGCGGACGACGACGGGGTAGCCGCCGAGCTCCTCGACGCCCTTCATGACGTCGTCCATGGAGTGGCAGATGTACGAGCGGGCGGACTCGCCGTGCCCGATCTTCCGCTTGACCTCCTCCACGACCTCCTTGAAGAGGTCGCGGTCCTCGCCCTTGTTGATCGCCTCGACATTGGCGCCGATCAGCTCGACGCCGTACTTCTCGAGGACGCCCTGGTCGTGCATGGAGATCGCGGTGTTGAGCGCGGTCTGGCCGCCGAGGGTGGGCAGGAGCGCGTCGGGGCGCTCCTTGGCGATGATCTTCTCGACGAACTCGGGGGTGATCGGCTCGACGTACGTGGCGTCGGCGATCTCCGGGTCGGTCATGATCGTCGCCGGGTTGGAGTTGACGAGGATGACCCGCAGGCCCTCCTTCTTCAGCACCCGGCAGGCCTGGGTGCCGGAGTAGTCGAACTCCGCGGCCTGGCCGATGACGATCGGGCCCGAGCCGATGACGAGTACGGACTTCAGGTCGTTGCGCTTAGGCACGGGCGGACTCCATCAGGGACACGAAGCGGTCGAAGAGGTACGCGGCGTCGTGCGGACCGGCCGCCGCTTCGGGGTGGTACTGGACGGAGAAGCCCGGCTGGTCGAGCAGCTGGAGCCCCTCCACGACGTTGTCGTTGAGGCACACGTGGGAGACCTCGGCGCGGCCGAACTTGGTGTCGCTCACCTTGTCCAGCGGCGCGTCCACGGCGAAGCCGTGGTTGTGGGCGGTGACCTCGACCTTGCCGGTGGTGCGGTCCTGCACCGGCTGGTTGATGCCGCGGTGGCCGTACTTCAGCTTGAAGGTGCCGAAGCCGAGGGCGCGGCCGAGGATCTGGTTGCCGAAGCAGATGCCGAACAGCGGCGTCCTGCGCTCCAGGACGGCGGTCATCAGTGCGACCGGGCCCTCGGCGGTGGCCGGGTCGCCCGGGCCGTTGGAGAAGAACACGCCGTCGGGGTTCACGGCGTACACGTCCTCGGGCGTCGCGGTGGCCGGCAGGACGTGCACCTCGATGCCGCGCTCGGCCATGCGGTGCGGGGTCATGCCCTTGATGCCGAGGTCGACGGCGGCGACGGTGAACTTCTTCTCGCCGATCGCCGGGACGACGTACGCCTCCTTCGTGGCGACCTCCTCGTACAGGCTGAGGCCCTTCATCGCGGGCTGCGCCTGTACGCGGGAGACGAGTTCGGCGTCGGCCGGGAGCGTCTCGCCGGAGAAGATGCCGGAGCGCATGGAGCCGCTCTCGCGCAGGTGGCGGGTGAGGGCGCGGGTGTCGATGCCGGAGATGCCGACGATGTCCTGCGCGACCAGCTCGTCGTCCAGGCTGCGCTTGGCGCGCCAGTTGGACGGTACGCGCGCGGGGTCGCGCACGACGTAGCCGGAGACCCAGATGCGCTTCGACTCGTCGTCCTCGTCGTTCCAGCCCGTGTTGCCGATCTGCGGGGCGGTCGCGACCACGATCTGGCGGTCGTACGACGGGTCGGTGAGGGTCTCCTGGTAGCCGGTCATGCCGGTGGAGAACACGGCCTCGCCGAAGGTCTCCCCCACGGCCCCGTAGGCGCGGCCGCGGAACACCCGGCCGTCCTCAAGGACGAGTACGGCGGGAACCTTCGCGGTTCCCCTGGTGGAGGTGGTCATCGTGCGGTGCCTTCCGTCGTGATCTTCGTGTCGATCATGTTGTTGATGGTGCTGACCCACTCGGCCTGCTCTGCCGCGTGGTCGGCGCGGAAGCCGGAGTCGATCAGCTTGTCGCCGTGCGCCCAGGTGACGATGAGCAGGCCGCCCTCCGTGAGGACCTTGCCGGCGATGCCCTTGTCGAGCCGGGCCTCGCGCACCGCGTCCGCCGGGATGAAGAAGTCCTGCGCCCCGGGGCGCACGACGTCCAGACCGTGGTCGGTGAGCGTCAGCTCGACGCGGCTGCGGGTGCCGAGTCCGTGCGCCACGATGCGGTCGAGCCACTGCCCGGCGCTGGTGGAGCCGTGGTACCGGCCGGTCGTCTCCAGTTTCACCGGGCCCTGCTCGGACGGCGCGCTGGGCAGCTCCGGCAGGTCGCCCTGCAGGGTGCCGCGCCACTTCCAGCCCTGACGCATCAGCCAGTAGACGAGCGCGATGAAGAGCAGCAGACCGACGATCCAGCCGATGCGGTTCGGCCAGTCGGTGACCTCGGCCGACTTCTGTTCGGCGGCGAGGACGGCGATTGGTTGCAGAGGTGTCACGCGAGCTTCCCGTCGGCGAGGGTGGCCTTGCCCCGCAGCCAGGTGTGGGTGACGCGCCCCGGCAGCTCGCGGCCCTCGTACGGGGTGTTGCGGCTGCGGGAGGCGAAGCCCGCGGGGTCCACGTCACCACGGTAGTCGGCGTCGACGAGAACCAGGTTCGCGGGCTCACCTGCCGAGACGGGACGTCCATGGCCGTGGGCCTGCCCGATCTCGGCGGGCTTCACGGACATCCGGTCGGCGACTCCGGCCCAGCTCAGCAGGCCCGTCTCGACCATCGTGGCCTGCACCACACTGAGCGCGGTCTCCAGGCCGACCATGCCCATGGCGGCGGCGGCCCACTCGCAGTCCTTGTCCTCGTGCGGGTGCGGGGCGTGGTCGGTGGCGACGATGTCGATCGTGCCGTCGGCCAGCGCCTCGCGCAGGGCCATCACGTCCCTCTCCGTGCGGAGCGGCGGGTTGACCTTGTAGACCGGGTTGTACGAGCGCACCATCTCGTCGGTGAGGAGCAGGTGGTGCGGGGTGACCTCGGCGGTGACGTCGATACCGCGGGACTTGGCCCAGCGGACGATCTCGACGGAGCCGGCGGTCGACAGGTGGCAGATGTGCACGCGGGAGCCGACGTGCTCGGCGAGCAGCACGTCGCGGGCGATGATCGACTCCTCGGCGACGGCGGGCCAGCCGCCGAGGCCGAGCTCGGCGGAGACGGTGCCCTCGTTCATCTGGGCGTCCTCGGTGAGGCGGGGCTCCTGGGCGTGTTGCGCGACGACGCCGCCGAAGGCCTTCACGTACTCCAGGGCGCGGCGCATGATCACGGCGTCGTGCACGCACTTACCGTCGTCGGAGAAGACGGTGACGCCTGCGGCGGACTCGTGCATGGCGCCGAGCTCGGCGAGCTTGCCGCCCTCCAGGCCGACGGTGACGGCGCCGATGGGCTGCACGTCGCAGTAGCCGTGCTCCTGGCCGAGCCGGTAGACCTGCTCGACGACGCCGGCGGTGTCGGCGACCGGGAAGGTGTTGGCCATGGCGAACACGTTCGTGTAGCCACCGGAGGCGGCGGCGCGCGTGCCGGTGAGGACGGTCTCGGAGTCCTCGCGGCCGGGCTCGCGCAGGTGGGTGTGCAGGTCGACGAGGCCCGGCAGGAGGACCTTGCCCCCGGCCTCGACGACGGTGTCGACACCGTCGCTCGAGATCCCGGTCCCGACCTCGGCGATCACGCCGCCGTCGATCAGGACGTCCTGCGGCTCGCCGCCCAGCACCTTCGCACCACGGATCAGGGTCTTGCTCATGGTTACTTCGTCTCCTCGGTACGAGAGTGGGACACGGCGGGCTCGTTGCCGCCGAGAAGCAGGTACAGAACGGCCATCCGCGTGTGCACGCCGTTGGCGACCTGCTCGATGACCGTGCAGCGGTCGGAGTCGGCGACCTCGGCGGTGATCTCCATGCCGCGGACCATCGGGCCGGGGTGCATCACGATGGAGTGCTCGGGCATCTTCGCCATGCGGTCGCCGTCGAGGCCGTAGCGGCGGCTGTACTCGCGCTCCGTCGGGAAGAACGCGGCGTTCATGCGCTCACGCTGGACGCGCAGCATCATCACGGCGTCGGTCTTGGTGAGCGTGGAGTCGAGGTCGTACGAGACCTCGCAGGGCCAGGCCTCGACGCCGACCGGCACCAGGGTGGGCGGCGCGACGACGGTGACCTCGGCGCCGAGTGTGTGCAGCAGGTCGACGTTCGAACGCGCGACGCGGCTGTGCAGCACATCGCCGACGATCGTGACGCGCTTGCCGTCCAGGCCCTTGCCGATGCCTGCGTCGGGGCCGACGAGGCGGCGGCGCATCGTGAAGGCGTCGAGCAGCGCCTGCGTGGGGTGCTGGTGGGTGCCGTCACCGGCGTTGATGACCGGGGCGTCGATCCAGCCGGAGGTGGCGAGCCGGTACGGGGCGCCGGACGCGCCGTGCCGGATGACCACGGCGTCGACGCCCATGGCCTCCAGCGTCTGGGCGGTGTCCTTGAGGGACTCGCCCTTCGAGACGCTCGACCCCTTGGCCGCGAAGTTGATGACGTCGGCGGACAGCCGCTTCTCGGCGGCCTCGAACGAGATCCGGGTACGCGTGGAGTCCTCGAAGAACAGGTTGCAGATGGTCCGGCCGCGCAGCGCGGGCAGCTTCTTGATGGGCCGGTCGGCGACGCGGGCCATCTCCTCGGCGGTGTCGAGGATGAGCACGGCGTCGTCGCGGGAGAGGTCGGCGGCCGAGATGAGGTGTCGCATCATCTGGGGTGCTCCGTAAGGCAGTTCAGGAGATTCGGGACATACGGACGCGCGAGGGCACACCTTTTGAGGTCGTGCGCGTACACGCGCACGACGAGAAGGGGTGCTACTGCTCGGCCGCCTGGGCGTCCGGCTTGGCACCGAGCAGCACGGCGTCGCGGCCGTCCTCCTCGGCGAGCTGGACCTTGACCGTCTCCCGCAGCGACGTGGGGAGGTTTTTGCCGACGTAGTCGGCACGGATGGGGAGTTCGCGGTGGCCGCGGTCGACGAGGACGGCGAGCTGCACGGCACGCGGGCGCCCGATGTCGTTCAGGGCGTCGAGGGCGGCGCGGATGGTGCGGCCGGAGAAGAGCACGTCGTCGACGAGGACGACGAGGCGGCCGTCGATGCCGTCACCGGGGATCTCGGTGCGGGCGAGCGCGCGCGGCGGGTGCATGCGCAGGTCGTCGCGGTACATCGTGATGTCGAGCGAGCCGACGGGGATGGTGCGGCCGGTGATCTCTTCGAGCTTCTCGGCCAGCCGGCGGGCGAGGAAGACGCCTCGCGTGGGAATCCCCAGGAGAACCACGTCCTCGGCGCCCTTGGCGCGCTCGACGATCTCGTGGGCGATGCGGGTCAGTACCCGCGCGATGTCAGGGCCTTCGAGAACCGGCCGGGCATCGGACTGCTGCGTGTCCATACGAAACGGACCCCCTTCTCCGCCTCACGGGACGGACCTTAAAGGACGTCGAATTTGCGGTGTCAACACTACCAGCCCCGGAACATCGCTGATCACCCGCCTGGAGGTGCGGGACGGCCGAATTCACGAGAAGGTCGGTACGGACCATTCGGCTTGACGCGGCCAAGTAACGCTGCGTAACCTCACAGTGAGTTACAGCCACGCGGCGCAGCCGCTTAGTGATGCAGTGTCCGGGGAGCTATATGTCCAGCGAATACGCCAAACAGCTCGGGGCCAAGCTCCGCGCGATCCGTACCCAGCAGGGCCTTTCCCTCCACGGTGTCGAGGAGAAGTCCCAGGGACGCTGGAAGGCGGTCGTGGTGGGGTCGTACGAGCGCGGCGACCGTGCCGTGACCGTGCAGCGCCTCGCCGAACTGGCGGACTTCTACGGCGTGCCGGTGCAGGAACTGCTGCCGGGCACCACCCCGGGTGGCGCCGCCGAGCCGCCGCCGAAGCTGCGCCTCGACCTGGAGCGTCTGGCCCACGTGCCGCCGGAGAAGGCGGGCCCGCTGCAGCGTTACGCCGCCACGATCCAGTCGCAGCGCGGTGACTACAACGGCAAGGTGCTCTCGATCCGTCAGGACGACCTGCGCACCCTTGCCGTCATCTACGACCAGTCGCCCTCGGTCCTGACCGAGCAGCTGATCAGCTGGGGCGTGCTCGACGCGGACGCGCGTCGCGCGGTGGCGCACGACGACGTCTGATCCGGCCACACGCAGCAGAAACGTCACAGCCCTGAGGGGGCGGAGCGATTGGGCTCCGCCCCCTCAGGGGTTTCCGGCCCTGGTCCGTGCCCTCGGTGTCTCGGGTCCGGGACACCGGCGCCCGGCCGCGGGGCTCCGCCCCGGCCCCCCGCCTCAAACGCCGGTGGGGCTGAAAATGCCCGGACCCCGCCGGCACCCGTCCAAGAGCGGGGCTGAAAATGCCCGGCCGGCCCGGCTTTCCCCTCACGTGCGGAACAGGCGTCCGATCACCTCGGGCAGCAGGCAGGCGCTCAGCCTCGGCGGCAGGGCCTGGAGGACCGCGAGCACGGGTGCCATCCGCTCCGGCAGCCGGCCGCCCTCCCCGACCCCGGCGAGCGCGAGCGCGATCTCGACCTCCTCCGAGGTCAGCGCGTCCGGGTCCAGCGTGGCCGCGGCCGCGACGACCTCGGGATCCACCCGAACGGGCCCCAGCTCACGCGCCCGTTCGACCGCCTTTGCCAGCTCGGCGAGGAGCAGCCGCGCGGTCTCCTCTTGCGCCACGGCCGCGGTCACTGTCAGATGCAGGGTTGCCGGTGACGCGCCGAACGCCGGCTGCGGCTGCAGATACCAGCCGCTCCCCCGCACCTCGTCCGCCACCACGAACACATCGATGTCCGGGTCGTCGGAGGCCACCGCGATCAAGGACGCTTCGGGCCGCGCGGCGAGTCGCAGACCGTCGATCCGTTCGACACCGTCGGCGAGCGTACGGGTCGTGCGGTGTACGCGCGTCGACAGCACCGCGTAACCTTCGGCGCCGACGCGCTCCGTCACCGCCCAGGCCGCGGCGAGGGGTCCGGCCGACTTGGTGCCCTGGAGCGTGGAGTTGACGACGGGATAGCCGGGCCAGGCGGCGTGCGCGAACCAGCCGTGGCGGCGCAGCCCCGCGTCCCGGAACAGGAGCAGCGAGGCCCCCTTCGCCGTGTACGCGTATTTGTGCAGGTCGACGGAGAGGGACGTCACGCCAGGGACGGACAGGTCGAACTCCGGGATGTCCGGTACGTCCTGCTCCTGGTCCTGCTCTTGGTCCTGCTCCTGGTCCTGCTCCTGGTCCTGCTCCTGGTCCTGCTCTTGCTCCGGCTCCTGCCGCGCCGCGAGCCGCAGATGTCCGAGGTACCAGCCGCCGATGCAAGCGTCGACGTGGCACAGCACCCCGCGCCGCTCCGCCTCCCGCGCCACCTCGGCGACCGGGTCGATGACTCCGTGCGCGTACGAGGGGGCGGAGACGACGACCAGGGCGGTGCGGTCACTGATCGCCGCCGCCATGTCCGCCGGGCGTGCCTTGAAGGTGTCCGGGTCGACGGGGACGCTCACCACGCGCAGGCCGAAGAGCTCGGCGGCCTTGTGGAAGGCGGCATGTGCGGTCTCGGGGAGCACCAGTTCGGGCTCGGTCACCCCGCGCTCCTTGCGGGCGTACTGACGAGCGGTCAGGACGGCGAGCAGGCAGCTCTCGGTGCCGCCGCTGGTGAACGTGCCCGCGCTGCCGCCGAGCAGCGCGGTGGCCCGGCGCACCAGATCGTTCTCCAGCTCCACGACGCTCGGGAAGGCGGTCATGTCGAGCCCGTTGACCCCGGCGAAGGCGGCCTGCGCGGCGTTCGCCAGTTCGTCGAGGCCGTCGAGCCCGGAGTCGTAGACGTACGCCATCGTGCGGCCGCCGTGCACCGGCAGGTCGCCCGCGCGCAGTGCGGTCAGCCGGGCCAGGATAGGGTCGTCGGTCGTCATGCGGACTCCTCGTCTCGCTGGGTGGGCTCGTGGGGCTCGCCGGACGCGAGGGACTCGTCGAAGTCGGCGCGCAGGCGGATCAGTTCGGACTCGGTGAGGCGGTACCTGGCCAGCAGCGGAAGGCTCAGCGCGAGCAGCAGGGCGGGCAGCGCGCCGAAGCCGACGACGATCGCGGTCAGCGCCGATCCGGGCTGCGCGACGCGGTCGGTGGCATCGGACGAGACGAACCCGCCGACGGCGAGGACCAGGCCGAACAGGCCGGGGCCAAGAGCGAGGCCGAGCGTCTCGCCCGCGGTCCACAGGCCGGTGAAGACTCCGGCCCTGCGGCGCCCGCTGGTGTAGGTGTCGGCGGCGATCGCGTCGCCGAGCATCGCGAGCGGCAGCATCTGCACGCCCGCGTACCCGATGCCCGCCACGGCGACGGCCACGTAGACCGCCGTCGTCGGCAGTTCGCGTCCCGCGGCGGCGCCGAGCGCCCCCAGCAGGAAACACACGGAGGCCCCGAGTGCCGCGTTCCGCTTGCCCGTTCGGCGGCCCACGGCCAGCCACAGGGGCATGGCGAGGAGCGACGGCACGATGAGGCAGGCGAACAGCACGGTGGTGGCGCTCGGACGGTCGAGGATGTACGTCGCGAAGTACTGGGTGCCGGCGAGCATCAGCCCGGACGCGGCGGCCTGCACGACGTACGCGCCGAACAGCCATCCGAAGGGCGCGTTGCCCCGGGCGGCGCGGAGCTGCGCGCGCAGGCCGGCGTCGCCCGTTGTACGTATGACGTCCAGTGGTGCGGATGTGTCGCCGGGCGTTGTACGTATGACGTCCCGCGTACTACGTATGACGCCGCCCGTTCCGGCCGTGGCGAGCACGGCGGCCAGCATCCCCACGGCGAGCAGCCCGCCGATCACCATGCCCATGAGCCGGTATCCGCCCGCGCTCCCCCGGTCGTCGCCGGTGGCGCCCGCGAGGACCGGGGCGACGGAGCCGGACAGCAGGATGGCCACGGCGAGGAAGGCGACGCGCCAGGCCATGACGCGGGCCCGCTCGTCCGGGTCGCCCGTGAGCTCCGCGGGCAGCGCGACGTACGGGACCTGGAAGCAGGCGTACGCGGAGGCGCTGAGCAGGAACAGGGCGGCCACGTACGCGGCGGCGGGCCCGCCGTCGAGTCCCGCGGGCGCCGCGAACATGCCCGCGAAGCAGACCGGCAGGGTGAGCGCGCCGAGCAGCATCCAGGAGCGGCGCGGCCCCAGGCGCGAGCGGGTGCTGCGGTCGGAGCGGCCGCCGACCCACGGGTTGAACAGCACGTCCCACGCCTTGGGCAGGAAGACGAGGAGCCCGGCGAGGCCCGCTCCGACGCCGAGCACGTCGGTCAGGTAGTAGAGCAGCAACAGGCCGGGGACCGTGCCGAAGGTGCCGGTGGCGAGGGAGCCGAGTCCGTATCCGATGCGCACGCGCGCGGGGAGGCCGGCCGGCGGGCCTGTCGATGGACCTGGTGATGGACCTGGTGATGGACCCGGCGCTGGGCCTGTCGGTGACATGACCAGAACCTAATGAAGATCCCCGGAAACGCACCAGGCCCGGAGCAGAACATTGTTCATGTTCTGCTCCGGGCCCGTGGAACGGTGCTGCGCTCGGCGGCGGGGCTCAGGCCTCGTCGCGACGCAGGGTCGACTTCAGGTCCTTGAAGCGACCCAACAGTCCGTTGATGAACGCCGGGGACTCGTCGGTGGAGAACTCCTTGGCCAGCGAAACGGCCTCGTCGAGCACCACGGCGTCCGGGGTCCCGTCGACCCAGACCAGCTCATAGGCGCCGAGCCGCACGATGTTGCGGTCGACGACCGGCATCCGGTCCAGGGTCCACCCGACGGCGTACTGCGAGATGAGCTCGTCGATCCGGGACGCGTGCTTCGCGTACCCCTCGACCAGCTCCATCGTGTACTCGCTGACCGGGGGCTGCCGCGTGTCACTGCGGGAGTGCCGGATCCAGTCCGCGAGGACCGTCAGGACGTCGGCGCCGCGCTGGTCTGCCTCGAAGAGGATCTGAAAGGCGCGCTTGCGGGCCGTATTACGGGCAGCCACGGTTAGCTGTTCACCCGGCCGAGGTAGTCGCTGGAGCGGGTGTCGACCTTGATCTTCTCGCCCTGGGTGACGAAGAGCGGGACCTGGATCTGGTGGCCCGTCTCCAGGATGGCGGGCTTGGTGCCGCCGGTGGAGCGGTCGCCCTGGACGCCCGGCTCGGTCTCCTTGATGACCAGCTCGACGGCGGCCGGCAGCTCGACGAAGAGCACCTCGCCCTCGTGCTGGGCGACCGTGGCCTCGAAGCCCTCGATCAGGAAGTTGGCGGCGTCACCGACAGCCTTGCGGTCGACGTGCAGCTGGTCGTACGTCTGCATGTCCATGAACACGAAGTAGTCCCCGTCCATGTACGAGAACTGCATGTCGCGCTTGTCAATGGTGGCCGTGTCGACCTTGACGCCGGCGTTGAACGTCTTGTCGACGACCTTGCCGGAGAGCACGTTCTTGAGCTTGGTGCGCACGAAGGCAGGGCCCTTGCCGGGCTTGACGTGCTGGAACTCGACGACGGACCAGAGCTGGCCCCCGTCGAGCTTGAGCACCAGGCCGTTCTTGAGGTCGTTCGTGGAAGCCACGGTTGCGGAATCTCCTGGACTGACGTGGACGACCCAGGGGCACGCGAGCAGCCTTTGCGGGCTAGAGCGCGAGCAGCTCCTTGGTCGTGATGGTGAGTAGCTCGGGTCCGCCGTCCGCCTCGGGGCGGACGACGAGCGTGTCATCGATCCGGACGCCGCCCCGACCCGGGAGGTGGACCCCCGGCTCGACGGTGACCGGCACACAAGTGTCCAGTTTACCCATGGCTGCGGGGGCCAACTGCGGGTCCTCGTCGATTTCGAGTCCCACCCCGTGTCCGGTCAGCGGCGCAAGCCCGTCACCATACCCTGCCGCGTCCAGTACGTGACGGGCGGCCCGGTCCACTTCGCGGCACTCGACGCCCGGCGCCAGGCTCTCGCGTCCGGCCCGCTGGGCGGCGAAGACGAGTTCGTACAGCTCGATCTGCCAGTCCGCGGGCGAGGTCCCGATGACGAACGTACGGCCGATCTCGCAGCGGTAGCCGCGGTACGTCGCGCCCAGGCACACGGAGAGGAAGTCGCCCTCCTCGACGCGGCGGTCGCTGGGGCGGTGGGCCACGCGTCCGGAGTTCGGGCCCGTGCCCACGGAGGTGGGGAACGCGGCGCCGTCGGCGCCATGGTCGACAAGTCGACGTTCCAGTTCGAGGGCGAGGTGCCGCTCCGTGCGGCCGACCAGGATGGACTCGAGCAGCTCGCCGAGCGCCTGGTCGGCGATCTCCGCCGCGATCCGCAGGCAGGAGATCTCCTCCTCGTCCTTGACGAGACGGAGCTGCTCGACGCCGCTGTTGAGGTCCAGCAGGCGGAGGCCGGGCGCCACGGAGCCGAGCGCCCGGTGCCGGGCCACGGTCAGGTGGTGCTCCTCGACGGCGAGCGAGTCCGCGCCGCGGGATGCGGCCACGTCCGCGGCGGCGACGGCCGGGTCGCCGGCGGGGACGTCGAGGACCTGTACGCGCAGTGCCTCGTCGAGGCGGCCCTCAGCCGGTTCGTCGCCGGGCGCTCGCGCGCACAGCAGGAGGTCGTCGTCGCCGGGGTCCCGGCCCAGCAGGAGGGCGGCGCCGTTCGGTGCCGCTCCTGCCAGGTAGCGGACGTTGGCGGGCCGCGAGACGAGGGTGGCCGCGCTGCCACCCGCCGTCGCGCGCTCTCTGAGCCGGTCCCGTCGGGCCGCGTGCACCTCTGCCATGTCGCCGAGCGTACGAGCGGGTGGGCCACGGGGCCGCGCGAGCGCGTCCGGACGGGTCCCCTCCGGGGGGCGGGTGGGGTTTTTGACAGCTGCGCGGCAGCAGAGTGCGGGGCTTCCACGGGGCCAGAGCCCTCGTCACCGTCCCGCGGCACCGGGGTTCCGCCTTGCCCACCCTGCCGCCCAAGGCGGGGGCAGGTGGTTGGGAGCTGGGCCGAAGGAACCGGCCCCGGGCGCCGCAGGCACTGGTCAGTCGGAGGCAACCGGCACGGCACGAGCGCCGCACACCCTCATCCGCCGCAACCAACCCACCCGGGCACGCCGCACACCGTCACCACTGCGGAGGGCTGGTGATCGCCCTGGCCAGGACCTCGTCCAGGACCTGCGCCGTGCCGGGGACATCCAGTTGGGAGTTGTCGATGATCGGGAGGCCCGAGCCGTACCAGCCCGCCATGCGGCCGTGGATGCGCGCGACCTCCTCGTCGGTGAGGCGGCGGTTGCCGCTGCGCCGGGAGTTGCGCTCCAGGACGATCTCCAGGCCGGGGAGGAGGACGACCGGAAGAAGGCCGGGCCCCACGTGCCGCTTCCAGCCGCCCAGGCCGACCACCGGCCGGTCCGGGAACACCGCGTCGTCGAGGATGCAGGAGATCCCATTCGCCAAGAAGTTCCGCGCGGCGAAACCGCAGGTGCGGCGGGCCAGTCGGTACTGCGCCTCGCTGTTGTCGTTCCAGCCGCTCTGCGGGTCGGCGAAGCCCGAGCGCACCCACTCCCGTACGTCGTCGAGGCTGATGTGGGCCGTCGGGACGCGCCGGCTCTCCGCCCAGTGCTTGGCGACGCTCGTCTTGCCCGCGCCGGCGGGGCCGATGAGCAGCACGGCGAGCGTGGTCGAGGTGGAGTCGGCGGGCGCCTGCGCGGGCGGCGGGCTCGGCACGGCGACAGGCGCGCCGGTCGGGAGTTGCACATGGCCGGTGGTCTCGCGCGGCGGCTGCTGCTGCGGATGCGAGGCCTGCGGCGGTGGCGGCGAGGACGGGGCCTGCGGCGCCTGGATGTGCGGCGGCTGGGCGGGCGGGTGGTGCGGCGGCGCTCCGCTGAAGCCCGGCATGCCTGGCGGCGGCTGAGGCGCGTGGCTCGCCTGCGGCAAGGGGCCGGACGGCGCCTGCCCCGGCCGATGGGGCGGCGGCAGCGGAGACCCCCCTGCGTGCTGCATCCGGTGCCACTCCATCTCGTACGACGGTCAATTGGGCGCCGGCGAACGGGGCGCTACTGAACGGTACCGTCCCCGGCCGCCGTTGTGTGAACGGCCGGGGAGGTCACGACGTGCCCGAACGTGAACGGACCTCCCTATTCCGCCACTTCGCCGTACGCGGCGAGCAGCACGGCGGGGTCGGGCCCTTCGAGAACGGTGGGCCGGCCGAGTCCGTCGAGGACGATGAAGCGCAGCAGGTCCCCGCGGGACTTCTTGTCGACCTTCATCGTTTCGAGGAGCTTGGGCCACTGGTCGTAGCGGTACGACAGGGGCAGCCCCACGGACTCCAGGACAGTGCGGTGCCGGTCGGCCGTCGCGTCGTCCAACCGGCCCGCCAGGCGCCCGAGTTCGGCGGCGAAGAGCATGCCGACGGAGACCGCCGCGCCGTGCCGCCACTTGTAGCGCTCGTTCTTCTCGATGGCGTGCGCGAGCGTGTGCCCGTAGTTGAGGATCTCGCGCAGGCCCGCCTCCTTGAGGTCGGAGGAGACCACCTCGGCCTTGACCCTGATGGCGCGCTCGATCAGCTCGGCGGTGTGCTTGCCCGTGGGCGTGCGCGCCGACTCCGGGTCCTCCTCGATGAGTTCGAGGATCTTCTCGTCGGCGATGAAACCGGCCTTGATGACCTCCGCCAGGCCCGACACGAAGTCGTGCACGGGCAACGAGTCCAGGGCCGCGAGATCGCACAGCACACCCGCCGGCGGGTGGAAGGACCCCACCAGGTTCTTGCCCTCGGCGGTGTTGATGCCGGTCTTGCCGCCGACCGCCGCGTCCACCATGGCGAGCACGGTCGTCGGGATGGCGATCCAGCGCACGCCGCGCAGCCAGGTCGCGGCCACGAACCCGGCGAGGTCGGTGGTGGCGCCGCCGCCGACGCCGACGACGACGTCGGAGCGCGTGAAGTTGGACTGCCCGAGGGCCTTCCAGCAGTACGCGGCGACCTCGGCGGTCTTGGCCTCCTCGGCGTTCGGCACCTGGATGGCGACCGCCTCGAAGCCCTGGTCGGCCAGGTCCGCGCGGAGCGCCTCGCCGGTCTCGGCGAGCGCCTCCGGGTGCACGATGGCGACGCGCTTGACCTTGTCGCCGATCAACGAGCCCAGCTCACCCAGGAGTTGACGCCCCACCAAGACCTCGTACGGGTCCGTTCCCGCGGTGCCGCCGACGTGGATACGGGTGACCTGTTCCGGCTGCTCGCTCATGCCTGCTTCAACTCCAGTGCGTCGAGGACCGCTTCGGCGACCTCGTCGGGGGTGCGGCCGTCGGTGGCCACGACCACCTGGGCGACCTCGGTGTACAGATGCCTGCGCGCCTCCATCAGCTCCCGCCACTGCTTGCGGGGGTTGACGGCGAGCAGCGGCCGGGCCGCGTTCAGACCGGTGCGCTTGGCCGCCTCCTCGACGTCCATCGAGAGATAGACGACGGTCGGGTGGGCGGCGAGCAGCGCGCGCGTGTCCGCGTCGAGGATCGCGCCGCCGCCGAGTGCGAGAACGCCCTCGTGCTCGGCCAGCCCGGCCGCCACGGACGCCTTCTCCAGCGCGCGGAATTGCTCCTCGCCCTCGTCGACGAAGATGTCCGCGATGGTGCGGCCCTGGGCGGTGACGATGTCCTCATCGGTGTCCCGGTAGGCGCAGCCGAGCCGCTCGGCGAGCAGCGCGCCCACCGTCGACTTGCCGACACCCATGGGTCCTACGAGGACGACCTGCGGGCCGCTCACCGGATCTGGAGGTTGTCGAGGTACGACGTGACGTTGCGCCGGGTCTCCGGCACGCTGTCGCCGCCGAACTTCTCCGCGACCGCGTCCGCGAGGACGAGTGCGACCATGGCCTCGGCGACGATGCCGGCGGCCGGCACGGCGGAGACGTCGGAGCGCTGGTGATGGGCCTGCGTGGCCTCGCCGGTGGCGACGTCGATGGTCTGCAGCGCGCGCGGCACTGTCGCGATCGGCTTCATGGCGGCGCGCACGCGCAGCAGCTCACCGGTGGTGAGGCCGCCCTCGGTGCCACCCGCGTGACCGGAGACGCGGCGGATGCCGTCGTCCGTCTTCACGATCTCGTCGTGCGCCTGCGAGCCGGGCACGCGCGCGAGCTCGAAGCCGTCACCGATCTCGACGCCCTTGATGGCCTGGATGCCCATGAGCGCACCGGCCAGGCGGGCGTCGAGCTTGCGGTCCCAGTGCACGTGCGAGCCGAGGCCCACCGGCACGTCGTAGGCGAGGACCTCGACGACGCCGCCGAGGGTGTCGCCGTCCTTGTGGGCCTGGTCGACCTCGGCCACCATCTGCTTCGACGCGTCGGCGTCCAGGCAGCGCAGCGGGTCGGCGTCCAGCTTCTCGACGTCGGCGGGGGTCGGGTAGACGCCCTGCGGCGCCTTCACCGAGCACAGCTCGACGACGTGGCTGACGATCTCGATGCCGGCCGTCTCCTTGAGGTACGACCGGGCGACCGCGCCGAGCGCCACGCGGGCGGCCGTCTCGCGGGCGGAGGCGCGCTCCAGGATCGGGCGGGCCTCGTCGAAGCCGTACTTCTGCATGCCCGCGAGGTCGGCGTGGCCGGGGCGCGGGCGGGTCAGCGGCGCGTTGCGCGCCATGTCCTTGAGGATCTCCGGGTCGACCGGGTCACCGGACATGACCTTTTCCCACTTGGGCCACTCGGTGTTGCCGACCATGATCGCGACCGGGGAACCGAGCGTCAGACCGTGCCGGACACCGCCCAGGAACGTGACCTCGTCGCGCTCGAATTTCATCCGGGCCCCGCGGCCATAGCCGAGGCGACGCCGTGCCAGGTGGTCCGCCACCATCTCCGTGGTGATCGGAACGCCGGCGGGAAGTCCCTCCAGCGTCGCGACGAGTGCGGGGCCGTGCGACTCCCCCGCGGTCAGCCAGCGCAACCTGCTCAACGGTGCTCCTCATGCTCGCGCTCTGTGTATGGGAACGATCCTCCCACGTCCGCGGAGCCCGGCGTTTCGGGTGTCCGGGGTGCGGACGCCACATGAGACGCGTGCCACACGCGCGAGCCCGGTGGCGGGGGTCAGCCGAGCGCCTTGACGCCCGCCTCGCGCATCGCGGCGAGCACCGGACGGGTTTCCCCGGTGAACTGCTCGAACTGGAAGACCGCCTGGTGCACGAGCAGGTCGAGCCCGCTGAGCACCGCCCCGCCGCGCCGCTCCCAGGCCGCTGCGAGCGGCGTGGGCCACGGATCGTAGAGGACGTCGAAGAGCGTGCCGACCTGCTCGGGGACCGCCTCGACCAGGTGGTCCGTGCCGCCCTTCGGCGTCGTGGAGATCACCAGGGGCACTTCGAAGGCGCGGTCCGCCTCGGACCAGTCGGCGATGCGCACCGGAACGCCGAGCCGCTCGCCCCAGCCACGCATCTCGTCGGCGCGCCCCGCACTGCGCACGTAGGCGGTGACGTCACCCGTGCAGATCCGGGAGAGGGCGGCCAGCGCGGAGGATGCGGTGGCTCCCGCGCCGAGGATCGCCGCCGACTCGACCTTCTCCACGCCGCGCTCGTGCAGCGCCGCGATCAGCCCCGGGATGTCGGTGTTGTCGCCGACCTTCCGCCCGTCGGCGCGCAGCACCACGGTGTTCACCGCCTCCACCGAGCGCGCCGTCTCCGTGATCTCGTCGAGCAGCGGGATCACCGCACGCTTCAGCGGCATCGTCAGTGAGAGCCCGGCCCACTCGGGCCCGAGCCCGGCGAGGAAGGCGGGGAGCGCCGCCTCGTCGGTCTCGAACCGGTCGTAGCGCCACTCGTCCAGGCCGAGCTCCGCGTACGCCGCGTTGTGCAGCTGCGGCGACAGGGAGTGCGCGATGGGCGAACCCAGAACCGCCGCCCTGCGCACGTCAGTTGACCTGGCTGGCATTGAACTTTTCCTTCAGCTTCTCGAACTCGGCGTTGGTCTTCGCGAACTCGGTCTTGTGCATGCCGTCCGTGGCCACGAAGTAGAGCCAGCCGTTGCTCGTCGGGTTGAGCGTCGCGGCGAGCGCCACGTCACCGGGGTTGCCGATCGGGCCGGGCGGCAGCCCCTTGCGCGTGTAGGTGTTGTACGGGTCCTTGTTGCTGTTGATCTCGGACTCGCCGATGTTGATGTTGCTCTGACCCTTGAGGTAGTTGAAGGTCGAGTCGAACTGCAGGAGCTGGTTGGTCTCGGTGTTCGACGTCTTGAGGCGGTTGTAGACGACCTCGGCCATCTTCCGGAAGTCGTCGTGCGTCTTGCCCTCGGCCTGCACGAGGCTCGCGACGGTGAGCACCTGCCACGGGTTGTCGAGGTGGAGCTTCTCGGCCTCGCCCTCGAGGTCGATCCGCTCGTACTTGTCGTTGGCCCGCGCCACCATGTCCTTCAGGACCTCCTCGGGCTTCATGCCCTTGGCGGCGGCGTAGCTCGACGGGTAGAGGAAGCCCTCCAGCGGGTCCTTCACGCTGCGGTGGTCCAGTGCCCAGTCGGGCAGGCCGAGGTCCTTGTAGTCCTTCTTCGCGACCTTGGCCGTGCTGCCCTTGGAGATCTTGAGCTTCTTGTCGATCAGCTCGTAGACCTTGGCGTTGCGCCAGCCCTCGGGGATCGTCAGGTTGGCGTGGCTCGTCGGGCTGAGCAGCAGGTCGACGGCGCTGGAGGCGGACATCTGCTTCTCCATGACGTACGCGCCGTCCTGGATCGACTTGCCCTTCGGGTCCGCGGACTGGGCGGCGACGAACGCGTCGACGCTCTGCACGACGCCGGCGTCCTTCAGCTTCTGCCCGATGGTGTAGCCGCCGGAGCCCTTCGGGATGACGACGGTGATCTGCTCGCCGTTGCCGCTGCCCGCGTAGTCCGGGGCCGCGCCGAAACGATCCTGGTAGAACTGGTAGCCGAAGTAGCCGACGCCGCCGACACCGGCCGCGAAGATCACGGTCAGGACCAGGCAGGCGCAGCCGCTGCGCCGCTTCTTCGGCTTCTTGCCGCCGCGGCCCCGGCGCCCGCCGCGCCCCTCGTCGTAATCGTCCTCGTCGTCGCCACCGCCGTTGAAGAAGGCTTCCTCGCCCTGGTCAGGTCCGGCGTCCCAGCCGGTACCCGGGTCCTGCGGGCGGCGGTGGCCCGGCGGCTCCGGCGGCGGGTAGGCGCCCGGAGTGTTGTAGTAGTCCGGCTCCTCGCCGTTGTACGCGGCGTGCTGACCGGTGCCGTACGGGTCCGCGGGGTCCACACCGTAGGGGGGCTGACCGCCCTGGCCGTTGTCCCAGCCGCCCTGGCCCTGCTGCTGTCCGCCGTAGGACTGCTGCCCGTAGCCGGGGTCCTGGCCGTAGCCCGGATCCTGCCCGTAGCCGTAGCCCTGCTGACCGGTGTCCCAGTCACCGCCGTAGGCCTGCTGCGGGTCGTAACTCCCCTGGCCGCCGTAGGCAGCCTGGCCGTGCCCGGCCTGCTGCCCCCACCCCTGGTCCCCGTACGGGTCCGCGGGATGCCACGGTTCGGGGCCTTGGCCCCGGCCATACTCAGTCATCGGTCCCCTACAAGCCGCGAGGCGGGATGGGCCGCTGTCCGATCTGGAAGGTCAACCGTTCCGCCTCTTGATGCTGTGCGGCGGCTATTCGAACACCGCCGGTCGCGCGGAACGTTACCGTATCGCGATCAGACAACCACTTCGACGCCCTCGCCGGGAGCAGTTCCTGACGCCCGTTCGGACTCCAGTGCCTGCTGGAGGATGATGACCGCGGCCGCCTGGTCGATGACAGAGCGGCCCTTTTTGGACTTAACGCCGCTGGCGCGCAGGCCCTGACTGGCCGTCACTGTGGTCATCCTCTCGTCGAGAAGTCTCACTGGAACGGGTGCCACGCCCTGGGCGAGTTCCTGGGCGAAGGCGCGGACCTTGGCCGCCGCAGGGCCCTCGCCGCCCTTGAGGGAGCGAGGGAGGCCGACGACGATCTCGATCGGCTCGTACTCCTCGACGATCTGCTTCAGCCGCCGGTGGGCGGCCGGGACGTCGCGTCCCGGCACGGTCTCCACCGGCGTCGCGAGGATCCCGTCGGGGTCGCAGGACGCGACCCCGATCCGGGCGTCCCCGACGTCGATCGCCAAGCGGCGGCCTCGGCGCATCAGTTCGCGGTCTCCGCGACGAGGCGCTCGACGGCGTCGATGGCGTCGCCGATCGCGGCCGGGTTCTGGCCGCCGCCCTGCGCGACGTCCGGCTTGCCGCCGCCACCGCCACCGAGGGTCTTGGCGGCCGTACGGACCAGGTCGCCGGCCTTGAGGCCGCGGTCGCGAGCGGCGTCATTGGTGGCGATGACCGTGAGCGGCTTGCCGTTGGCCGTCGTGAAGAGCGCGACCACGGCGGGACGGCCGCCCTGGATGCGCCCGCGGACGTCGAGGACCAGCTTGCGCAGGTCGTCGGAGCCGGTGCCGTCCGGGACCTGGCCGGTGACGACGGCGACGCCGCGGACGTCCTTGGCGGAGTCGGCGAGACCGGCGGCGGCCTGGAGGACCTTCTCCGCGCGGAACTTCTCGATCTCCTTCTCGGCGTCCTTGAGCTTGCCGAGCATCGCGGAGACCTTCTCGGGCAGCTCCTCGGAGCGGCCCTTGATCAGCTCCTGGAGCTGGGCGACGACCGTGTGCTCCTTGGCGAGGAAGCTGTACGCGTCGACGCCGACCAGTGCCTCGATGCGGCGCACGCCGGAGCCGATGGAGGACTCGCCGAGCAGCTTCACCAGGCCGAGCTGGGCGGTGTTGTGCACGTGCGTGCCACCGCACAGCTCCTTGGAGAAGTCGCCCATGGTCACGACGCGGACCCGCTCGCCGTACTTCTCGCCGAACTCGGCGATGGCGCCCTGCTTCTTGGCCTCGTCGATCGACATGACCTCGGCGTGCACGTCGAGCTCGCGGGCCAGGACCTCGTTGATCTTCTGCTCGACGTCCGTCATCACGGCCGTGGGCACGGCGGACGGCGAACCGAAGTCGAAGCGGAAGCGGCCCGGCTGGTTCTCGGAACCGGCCTGCGCGGCCGTCGGGCCGAGCGCGTCGCGCAGCGCCTGGTGCGTGAGGTGCGTGGCGGAGTGGGCGCGGGCGATGGCCCGGCGGCGCGTCACGTCGATGACCGCCTGGGCGGGGGCGCCGACGGTCACCTCGCCGACCTGGACGACGCCCTTGTGGACGTAGACGCCGGGGACCGGCTTCTGGCAGTCGCGGACCTCGACGACCGCGCCGTTGTCCAGCTTGATGCGGCCGGTGTCGCCGATCTGGCCACCGCCCTCGGCGTAGAACGGCGTGCGGTCGAGGACGACCTCGACCTCGTCGCCCTCGGAGGCGGCCGGCGACGAGACGCCGTTCACCAGCAGGCCGACGACGCGGGACTCGCCCTCGGTCGAGGCGTAGCCGATGAAGTCGGTGGCACCGGCGGCGTCCGCGATCTCGCGGTACGCGCCGACGTTGACGTGGCCGGTCTTCTTGGCCTGGGCGTCCGCCTTGGCGCGCTCCCGCTGCTCCTTCATCAGGCGCCGGAAGCCGTCCTCGTCCACGGAGATGCCCTGCTCGGCGGCCATCTCCAGGGTGAGGTCGATCGGGAAGCCCCACGTGTCGTGGAGCAGGAACGCCTTGTCGCCCGCGAGGACCGTCTTGCCGGCGGCCTTCGTCTCGGTGACGGCGGTGTCCAGGATGTTCGTGCCGCCCTTGAGTGCCTTGAGGAACGCGGCCTCCTCGGCGAGCGCGACCTGCTCGATGCGCTTGCGGTCGGTGATCAGTTCCGGGTACTGCAGACCCATCGTGTCGATCACGACGTCGAGCAGCTGCTGCACGACGGGGCCCGTGGCGCCGAGGATGCGCATGTTGCGGATGGCGCGGCGCATGATGCGGCGCAGCACATAGCCGCGGCCCTCGTTGCCGGGCGTGACGCCGTCGCCGATGAGCATCGTCGACGTCCGCATGTGGTCGGCGACGACGCGCAGCGAGACGTCCGACTCGTGCTTGGCGCCGTAGGCGACGCCGGTCAGCTCGGTGGCCTTGTCGATGACGACGCGCAGGGTGTCCGTCTCGTACATGTTCTGTACGCCCTGCAGGATCATCGCGAGGCGCTCCAGGCCGAGACCCGTGTCGATGTTCTGCGACGGCAGCTCGCCGAGGATCTCGAAGTCGTCCTTGCCGGTGCCCGGACCGCGCTCGTACTGCATGAAGACCAGGTTCCAGATCTCCACGTAGCGCTCGTCGTTGACGGCCGGGCCGCCCTCTTCGCCGAACTCGGGGCCGCGGTCGTAATTGATCTCGGAACACGGGCCGCAGGGGCCCGGAACGCCCATGGACCAGTAGTTGTCGGCCTTGCCCAGGCGCTGGATGCGCTCCTTCGGCACACCGACGACCTCGTGCCAGATCCGCTCGGCCTCGTCGTCGTCGAGGTAGACGGTGACCCAGAGCTTCTCGGGCTCCAGGCCGTAGCCACCGTCCGCCACGGAGCTGGTGAGCAGCTCCCAGGCGTACTTGATGGCGCCTTCCTTGAAGTAGTCGCCGAAGGAGAAGTTGCCGCACATCTGGAAGAACGTGCCGTGGCGGGTGGTCTTGCCGACCTCTTCGATGTCCGGCGTGCGCACGCACTTCTGCACCGAAGTGGCGCGCGGCGCAGGCGGCTTGACCTCGCCCAGGAAGTAGGGCTTGAACGGGACCATGCCCGCGGGGACGAGCAGCAGAGTCGGGTCGTCCGCGATGAGCGACGCCGAGGGCACGACCTTGTGGCCACGCTCCTCGAAGAAGCTCAGCCAGCGGCGACGGATTTCAGCCGACTCCATCAGTGGTCCTCATTCCGATTGTTGATCGAGTACCTGGTGTTCTCGAGGTACTTGGGTTGCTTGGTGTGAACGGCCTTCGTGGTGAAGGTGTTCTGGATGACGGCGAAGCGGCGCTGCGGCAGCTCCGCGGGGTCCGGCTGCTCGTTGATGCCGAGGGCGTCGCCCAGTTCGGCCTCGCGCTCCGCCATGTTGTCGCGGACATCGAGGGCGAAGTCCTTGAGCTTGTGGCCCGCTTCGACCGCCTTGTTGGCCGCCTGCGCGGCGAGCGACTCGGGAGTCAGCTGCTTGAGCTTGCGGTTGACCTTGGTGGTGGCCCATACGCCGGCGGCTGCGCCCGCGGTGAACCAGAACGTACGGCGGAACATGTCTGCGGTCAGTCCCTCTTGTTCCGGTTGGCCCGCTTGGCCCGCCGTGCCTCGGGGAGCGTGCGCCCCACGATCACGGTACGGCGCGACTCCTTGGCGGGCGCGTCCTTGCCCCGGCCACCGATGGCCCGGCGCACTCCGTAACCGAACGCGGCCACCTTGACCAGCGGCCCGCCGAAGGTGGAGGCCACGGTGGAGGAGAGCGCCGACGCGTTCGACGTGACTTCCTGGACGTCCGAGGCGATCGAGTCGACGCGGTCGATCTGGGTCTGCGCGGAGCGCACCGCGGCAGAGGCGTCGGCGAGCAGCGGGACGGCCTGTTCGGTCACGTCCGCGACCAGCTTGGTGGTCGCCCTGAGCGTCTGGGCCAGCCTCACGAGCGCCACCGCGAGGAAGGAGACCAGGATCGCCCAGAAGACAGCCACCAGAATCCCGGCAACCTCTCCACCGGACACTTGGCACCGCTCCCTAGCTCTGTGCGAAAGCCCTGTGCGAAAGCACAGCTGCTGAACATCGAAAAGTCGTCCCCCGAGCCTATCGCGCCCGACCCCGCGGTCCGTACCGCATTCGCGTCCCGAGCGGTGGACATTCGACAGTCCGATTGTACGGACCGCGCACGCCTGAGTACGCTCTGTGCCCCATGCGACGCTCTACGCGCCCCACTGATGTCCCCGCCGGTCCCCCACAACCCGGCAACCTCCCCCACGAACTCAATCGTTTCGTCGGCCGTGCCGCCGAACTCACGGCGCTGGCGGCGGCCCTGGAGTCGGGCCGCCTGGTCACGGTCACCGGGGTCGGCGGCGTCGGCAAGTCCCGCTTCGCCACCCACGCCGCCGCCCGGGTCCCGCGGTCCCTGTGTCCCGACGGGGTGTGGCGGGTGGAGCTGGCGACCGTGCGGCTGCCGGAGCTCGTCGAGTACACGCTCGCCGAGGCCCTCGGCCTCACCGACCACACCATCCGCGCACCCCGCCAGGTCCTCGTGGACCATCTCGCCGAGCGCCGGCTCGTCCTCGTGCTCGACGGGTTCGAACACCTCGTCGACGCGTGTGCCTCTCTCATACGGGACCTGCTGCGCGCGGCGCCGGGGCTCCGGGTGCTCGCGGTCGGCCGCAGGCCGCTCGCCATCGACGGGGAACGGGTGTTCCCGCTCGCCCCGCTGACACCGGCCGACGCGGCGGAACTGTTCGCGGACCGGGCCACGGCGCTGCTGCCGGGGTTCGAGCTGGACGGCCGCACGCTGATCGACGTACTGGAGGTGTGCCGGCAGCTCGACGGCCTGCCGCTCGCGGTGGAACTCGCCGCCGGGCGGCTGCGGGTGCTGTCGCCGCCGCAACTGATGGAGCGGCTCGACGACCGGTTCCGGCTGCTGCGGGGCGGCGGCCGGGACGTGCTGCCCCGCCACCAGACGCTGCGCACCACGATCGGCTGGAGCCATGAACTGTGCACGCCTCAGGAGCGGTTGCTGTGGGCGCGGCTTTCGGTGTTCTCCGGCTCCTTCGACCTGGAGGCGGCGGAGTACGTGTGCGGTGGCGAGGGCCTGCCGTCGGACGACGTCCTCGACGTCCTCGACGAGCTGCTCGCGCAGTCCGTGGTCGTCCGCGAGGAGGCCCGGGGCGAGGTGCGCTACCGGATGCTCGACACGGTGCGCGCGTACGGGGCCGAGTGGCTGGACGCCCTGGGCGACGGCCACCGGATGCGGCGTCGGCACCGCGACTGGTACATGGGCCTGGCCACCTGGTGCGAGCTGGACTGGTTCTCGCCGCGGCAGGGCGAGGTGGCCTTCCGGATCGAGGCGGAGCTGCCGAATCTGCGGGCGGCCCTCGACCACTGCCTGACCGAACCGGGCGAGGCGCATCTGGGCCAGTACCTGGCAGGCACGCTCTGGTTCTACTGGGCGGGCTGCGGGCGGCTGTCCGAGGGGCGGCACTGGCTGGACCGCAGCGTCGGCCTGGACGTCGAGTTCGACGACGGTGACGTCTGCCCCGGGGGCGGCGACGAGGGCATGGAGTACGCGGCCTCGCGCCTCAAGGCGCTGTGGGTGCTCGGCTACGTCGCGATCCTTCAGGGCGACACGGTGCCCGCGCTCGCCGCACTTCAGGAGTGCCGCGAGGAGGCGGAGCTGTCCGGGGACGCCACGGCGCTCGCGTACGCGGTGCACCGCACCGGGTGCCTGGCCCTGGTCACCGACGACCTGCCGCGCGCTGAGGATCTGCTGCGCACCGCGCTGGCCGGCTACCGGGAGATCGGCGAGCTCAACAGCAACGTCCTGATAGGCCAGGTCGAGCTGGCGATGGCGCTCGCGTTCCAGGGCGATCTGGCGGAGGCCGTGGCGCTGTGCACGGACGTCCGCCAGGTGTGCGAGGACCACGGGGAGCGCTGGACCCTCGCGTACGCGCTCTATGTGCTGGCGTACGCGCAGTGGACGGAGGGGCGTTGCGCGCAGGCCCGTGCACTGCTCGACGAGTGCCTGGCCATCGACCACGAGTTCCACGATCTGCTGGGCACGGTGCTGTCGGTGGAGCTGCTCGCCCTCGTCACGGTCGAGGAGGGGGACGCCGCCGAGGCGGCGGTGCTGCAAGGGGCGGCGGGCCGGATGTGGGCCTCCGTGGGGCTGCCGCTGTTCGGCTCGGCCTACTACAACGCGCCGCACGAGCTGTGCGAGCAGCGGGCGCGGCGGGCACTCGGTGACGCCCGATTCGCCGAACTCGCGCGCACCGGCGAGCAGTTGGAGCACGACGAGGCGGTGTCCCGCGCCCTGAGCCGCGGCGGGCGGCGCCGGGCGGCCGCGGCGGTCCCGCATCCGGCCCGCCCCGCGGAACCGGTCAGGGACAAACGCGAACCCGCCGCCTCCCGCACCTGGAAGGGCGGGGAGACGGCGGGCTGAACGCAGGTGGTACTACGTCCGCTCTCCCGTGCGGGAGACTCCGGTGAGGGAGATCAGCGGGCGTAGTACTCGACGACGAGCTGCTCGTCGCAGATCACGGGGATCTCCTTGCGGTTCGGGTCACGGTCCAGGCGGAAGGCCAGGGCCTTCAGGTTCACCTGGAGGTAACGCGGGGTCTCGCCCTCGGGGGCGAAGCCACCCTCACGCGCGACCTGGAACAGCGGCTTGTTGCGGCTGCGCTCGCGGACCATGACGACGTCGTCCGGCTTCACGCGGAAGGACGGCTTGTCGACCTTCTGGCCGTTGACCTCGATGTGGCCGTGCACGACCATCTGACGGGCCTGGTAGATCGTGCGGGCGATGCCCGAACGCAGCACCAGGGCGTCGAGACGACGCTCGAGCTCGATGACGAGCGCCTCACCCGTCTTGCCCTCGACCTTCTTGGCGCGGTCGTAGGCGCGGGCGATCTGCTTCTCGCTCAGGTCGTACTGAGCGCGCAGACGCTGCTTCTCGAGCAGACGGACCTTGTAGTCCGAGTTCTGCTTGCGGCCGCGGCCGTGCTCGCCCGGCGGGTAGGGGCGGGCCTCGAAGTACTTGACGGCCTTCGGGGTCAGCGCGATGCCGAGGGCACGCGACTTCTTGACCTTGGGGCGGGACTGGTTCGGCATGAACCAAACACCTCGTGTTTCTGATGCGAATACGGCTTCACCAGGGTTCGGGGAGGTCGCATCCGCAGCCCGGGAAACCCTCTCCTCGCTTCGAACAGCGGGGCAGGGCAGCCGCTCCCAGGTCTGGGCACATACGTGCAGCACGCGAGTGGCCCACCGACCGGGCTCCGGGCCCTCGCGGGCCGGGCTGGTGGTGGGCTGCCCGCGACACCTTCGACGGTGCGCGACGCTCCTGGATCTCCTGTGCCGCGCGGTTGTGACGCCGTACGGTTCGGGGGATCCGGCTTGATGTCCCGCTCTGGTGGTGCCGGTCTCCCTTTCGGGATCCCGGGCACGGGACACAGCACTTCGGGGCAGTCTACCGGATCAGTCGGACCCCTCGCCGCCAGGGCCCCCGAGCCGCTCGCGGACCCGCTCCACCACGTCCGCGTACCGGGCCTCCGCCCCGTAGCGCGTCGGCTGGTAGTAGCGGCGGCCCGCTATCGCGTCCGGGGCGTACTGCTGGGCCGCGATGCCGCCGGGCACATCGTGCGGATACACATAGCCCTGCGCGTGGCCCAGCTTGGCGGCGCCCTTGTAGTGCCCGTCGCGCAGGTGCGGCGGGACGGGGCCCGCGAGGCCCTTGCGGACGTCCTCCATGGCGGCGCCGATCGCGGTCGTCGCCGCGTTGGACTTCGGGGCCAGGGCGAGGGCGATCGTCGCGTGGCTCAGGGTGAGCGCCGCCTCCGGGAAGCCGATCATCGCGACGGCCTGGGCGGCGGCGACGGCGGTCGGCAGGGCCGTGGGGTCGGCGAGACCGATGTCCTCGCTCGCGGAGATCATCAGGCGGCGGGCGATGAAGCGGGGGTCCTCGCCGGCCTCGATCATGCGGGCCAGATAGTGCAGCGCCGCGTCCACGTCCGAGCCGCGGATCGACTTGATGAGGGCGCTCGCCACGTCGTAGTGCTGGTCGCCGTCCTTGTCGTACTTCACCGCCGCGCGGTTCACCGACTCCTCGACGCTTTCGAGGGTGATGCTCTCCTCGCCCTTGGCGATGGCCGCTCCGGCGGCCGCCTCCAGGGCGGTGAGCGCGCGCCTGGCGTCGCCCCCGGCGACCCGCAGGATGTGCTCCTCGGCGTCCTCGGCCAGGGTCACCGCGCCGGCGAGACCGCGCTCCTCGGTGAGCGCACGCGCGAGCAGTCCGCGCAGGTCGTCGTCGGTGAGCGGCTCCAGGGTGAGCAGTAGGGAGCGGGACAGCAGCGGGGAGATCACCGAGAAGTACGGGTTCTCCGTGGTCGCCGCGATCAGCGTCACCCAGCGGTTCTCCACGGCGGGCAGCAGCGAGTCCTGCTGGGCCTTACTGAAGCGGTGGATCTCGTCGAGGAAGAGGACGGTGTCCTTGCCGTGGGCGCCCAGGGCTCGCCGGGCGCCCTCGATGACGCTGCGCACCTCCTTGACGCCCGCGGTGATCGCCGACAGCTCCACGAACCGCTTGTTGGTCGCCTTGGACACCACGTACGCGAGCGTGGTCTTGCCGATGCCGGGCGGCCCCCAGAGGATCACCGAGGAGGCGCCGGCGGGGCCCGAGCCGCCCTCGCCGACCAGTCGGCGCAGCGGCGAACCCTGCTTGAGCAGGTGCTGCTGGCCGACGACCTCGTCGAGGGTGCGCGGGCGCATCCGGACGGCCAGGGGGCTCGCGGTCGGGTCCTTCTCCTGGCGCTCTTCGGCTGCGGCGGTGAACAGGTCGGCTTCCACGATCAGAACCCTAAGTCACGTCACTGACAACGCCGCGATCGCCGGTCGGTGCGGGGCCGCTCAGGCCCAGAGCGAGGAGCCCCAGCGCGTGAAGATCAGCACGGCGATGATTCCGATGTGCAGCACCGGCAGGGCCCAGGTGAAGTCCTCGAAGAACGTCCTGAGGGGGCGCGGCGCGGGCAGGAATCCGTTGCGGACGTTGAACGACGTGACGTACCAGAACATCAGGATCGTGGCGACCCAGGCCAGGCAGCACCACAGGCACAGGGCGTTGATCCGGTACAGGGACTGGAACTGCAGCCAGGAAACGAAGCAGACGCCGAAGAGGCAGCCGAAGTTGAAGGTCAGCCAGTACCAGCGCGGGAACCGCGCGCGGGCCAGCAGGCTCATGCCAACGCCGATCACGATGGCGTAGGTGACGAGGCCGAGCCACGGGTTCGGGAACCCGAAGGCCGTCGCCTGGTCGCTCTTCATGATGTTGCCGCAGGAGATGACCGGGTTCAGGGAGCAGCCCGGCGTGAAGTTCGGGTCCTCGGCCAGCTTGAGCTTGTCGAGCGTGATGATCCACGAGGCGAGCAGTCCGGCCGCGCCTGTGATCACCAGAAGCAGCCCGAAGGCTCGGCTGCCGCCGACGGATCGCGGTGCGGGCTCGGCACCGGTGTCACGGGAGACGGTGTCGCTTGCTGTCGTCGTCTTGCTCATCACGCCGATCCGTAGGTGAGTACGCGAGTGGGTGTGCTGCGGTCGTGCTCATTCTGCCGCACCCGTCCCGGAGTCCACCGTTCGTTGGACATAAGCAGGTACGCCTCAGGGGGCCAAATTGTTCGAGCCCCCGGAAGTCTGTTTCCGGGGGCTCGAACATCAACTGTGTAAATCGGCCTACTTCAGCTTCGCGGTGAGCACGTCGACGATCTCGTCGACGGCCACGGCGTCCTGCTCGCCCGACTCCATGTCCTTGAGCTGCACGACACCCTCGGCCAGATCGCGCTCACCGGCGACGAGCGTGAACCGCGCGCCCGAGCGGTTGGCGTTCTTCATGGCGCCCTTGAGGCCCTTGCCGCCGAAGGAGAAGTCCGCCGAGACACCGGCCTTGCGCAGCTCGGTCACCTTGGCGAACAGCACCCGCCGCGCCTCGCCGCCGAGCGGCACCGCGAACACGCTGGTGGTGGCGGGCAGTTCGAGCGCGACGCCCTCCGCCTCGAGCGCCAGGACGGTGCGGTCCACTCCGAGCGCCCAGCCGACCGAGGGCAGCGAGGGGCCGCCGATCATCTCGGACAGGCCGTCGTAGCGGCCGCCGCCGCCGACCGCGGACTGCGAGCCGAGGCCGTCGTGGACGAACTCGAAGGTCGTACGGGTGTAGTAGTCCAGGCCGCGGACCAGCTTCTCGTCGTCCTCGAAGGCGACGCCCTCGGCGGTAAGGAGTTCGCGCACCTGCTCGTGGTACGCCTTGCAGGCGTCGCACAGGTAGTCGCGCAGCAGCGGCGCGTCCGTGAGCTGCTTCTGCACGTCGGGCCGCTTGTCGTCGAGGACGCGCAGCGGGTTGATGTCGGCGCGGCGCAGGGTGTCCTCGTCGAGGTCGAGGCCACGCAGGAAGGTCTGCAGTGCCTCCCGGTACACCGGGCGGCACTCCTTGTCGCCAAGGGAGTTGAGCAGGATGCGGAAGTCGCGCAGCCCGAGCGAGCGGTACGCCTGGTCGGCCAGGATGATCAGCTCGGCGTCGAGGGCCGGGTCCTCGGCGCCGATCGCCTCGGCGCCCACCTGGGAGAAGTGCCGGTAACGGCCCTTCTGGGGACGCTCGTAGCGGTAGTACGAGCCCGAGTACCAGAGCTTGACCGGGAGGTTGCCCGCCTTGTGGAGGTTGGCCTCCAGGGCGGCGCGCAGCACGGACGCGGTGCCCTCGGGGCGCAGCGCCAGCTTGTCGCCGCCCTTGGTCTCGAAGGCGTACATCTCCTTGGTGACGATGTCCGTGGACTCGCCGACACCGCGCGCGAAGAGCTCGACGTTCTCGAAGCCGGGCGTCTCGATGTAGCCGTAGCCGGAGTTCCGCAGCGGCGCGGAGATCGCCTCGCGGACCGCGAGGTACGTCGCGGAGTCCGGCGGAAGCAGGTCGTAGGTGCCCTTGGGGGCCTGGAAGGTACTCACGGGAGGTTTCTCGTCACATTCCTCGTCGGGGAGCCTCGGTGGAGGGTCCCTGGCCGGCGGCCACCTGCCGCAGATACGGGTTGGTGGCGCGTTCCTGGCCGATGGTCGTCTGGGAGCCGTGTCCGGACAGCACCACGGTCGAGTCGTCGAGCGGCAGGCACACGCGTGCCAGCGATTCGAGCATGTCGTCCATGGAGCCACCAGGCATGTCGGTGCGTCCGATGGAGCCGGCGAAGAGCAGATCGCCCGAGAAGAAGACGGACGGAATGTCCGCCGCCTCGGGCATCTGGAAGGTCACCGACCCCTTGGTATGGCCCGGCGCGTGCGCCACGCCGAAGTCGAGCCCGGCGAGCTGCAGCCGCGCGCCGTCGGACAGCTCCCGCACGTCGTCCGGCTCCCCCACGGTCAGCTCGCCCATCAGCGGCATGCCGATGGAGCGGCCGATGCCCTTCTCGGGGTCGCTCATCATGTAGCGGTCCTCGGGGTGGATCCAGGCCGGGACGTCGTGCGACCCGCAGACCGGGACGACCGAGGCGACATGGTCGATGTGCCCGTGCGTGAGGACGACCGCCACCGGCTTGAGGCGGTGCTTCTTGAGCGCTTCCTCGACTCCCTGAGCGGCCTGGTGGCCGGGGTCGATGATCACGCACTCCTCACCCGCGGCGGGGGCAACCAGATAACAGTTGGTGCCCCAGGCTCCGGCGGGGAACCCGGCAATCAGCACAATCGTCCTTCGTATGTCGTCGAAACGGAATGCGGCCGGTGGAAGCCTACCGGCGCGGTCGATTCCACAGCGAACCCATATACGGTACGGGGCACTATCAGGGGCCCGTAGAAGGTCACGAGACGTACGAGGAGAAGACCCGGTGGTCAGCAAGGATCAGCGGCAGCGTCAGCTCGCCCGGGAGAAGTTCCTGCGCCAGCAGCAGCGGCGCGAGTCCGCTCGACGCAAGGCGCGCACCCGCAACACCGTGATCGCCTCCGTGCTCGCGGTGGCCGTCCTCGGCACGGGCGGCGCGTACGCCGCCGGGGCGTTCAGCGGTGACGGCAAGAAGGACACCTCCGGCGCGGAGGCGAGCCCGTCGGCCTCGCCGAGCAAGAAGGCGTCGGAGCCCAAGATGACGGTCGACAAGAAGGCCAAGTACGACATGGCCTTCAAGACGAACGTCGGCGACATCACGGTCGCGATGGACGCCGCGAAGACCCCGCACACCGTGAACTCGTTCAAGCACCTCGCGGACAAGGGCTTCTTCGACGGGACGAAGTGCCACCGCCTCACCACCAAGGGCATCTACGTCCTGCAGTGCGGCGACCCGGAGGGCACCGGCGCGGGCGGCCCCGGCTACACGATCCCCGACGAGAACCTGAAGGGGCTCGGCAAGCCGGCCAAGGACGGCTCGGTGACGTACAAGGCGGGCACGGTGGCGATGGCCAACACCGGGCAGCCCGACTCCGGCGGCAGCCAGTTCTTCCTCGTCTACAAGGACAGCAAGCTGACGCCCACGTACACGCCCGTCGGCACGATGGACGCGAAGGGCCTCAAGGTCGTCCAGGACGTCGCCGCGAAGGGCGTCACCGGTGGCTCGGAGGACGGGGCGCCGAAGCAGGCCGTCAAGATCAGCAAGGCGACGGTCGGCAAGAAGTGAGGCCACAGGGCCGCCCCACGCGCGCGTAGGCGCGGAATTGTGCCGCGCTGAGTGCGGACAGTGGGGCGGCCGGTCGCCTAGATTGGCTTCGTGCGGCGCGGATTCGAGCCGCGTTGTGGAGGGCGGGCCGGGCCCGCCAGGAAACTGTGGACGATGCCCCGGGGCGAGACACCCCGCGCAGGCATCATGTGGAGGAGGCGCTGTGAGCAGCGACCCGTGGGGCCGCGTCGACGAGACGGGGACCGTGTACGTGCGTTCGGCCGAAGGCAGCGAGCGAGAGGTCGGTTCGTGGAAGGCGGGGTCCCCTGACGAGGCCCTGGCCTACTTCAAGCGCAAGTACGACGGCCTGGTCGTCGAGATCGGGCTCCTCGAACGCCGGGTGCAGACGACGGACCTGTCGGCCAAGGACGCCATGACGGCGATCGAGCACCTGCGGGAGCAGGTCACGGACGCGCACGCGATCGGTGACCTGGAGGCGCTCGGCAAGCGGCTCGACAAGCTGGTGGCGAGCGTCGAGACGCGGCGCGAGGAGCGCAAGGCCCAGAAGGCCAAGCAGTCCGACGAAGCCCGGCACTCCAAGGAGGCGCTGGTCGTCGAGGCGGAGGAGCTGGCCCAGTCCGAGCAGTGGCGGGCGGCCGGCGAGCGGCTGCGCGCCCTGGTGGACACCTGGAAGGGCCTGCCGCGCCTGGACCGCAAGTCGGACGACGAGCTGTGGCACCGCTTCTCGCACGCCCGCTCGGCGTTCTCCAAGCGTCGCAAGGCCCACTTCGCCTCGCTCGACGCGCAGCGCGAGGAGGCCCGCAAGACCAAGGAGAAGCTGGTCGCGGAGGCCGAGTCGCTGTCGAACTCGACGGACTGGGGTGCCACGGCGGCCCGTTACCGCGACCTGATGACGGACTGGAAGGCCGCGGGCCGCGCGCAGCGCGAGCACGAGGACGATCTGTGGAACCGCTTCCGCGGGGCCCAGGACATCTTCTTCGCGGCCCGCAGCGCGGTGTTCGCCGAGCGCGACGCCGAGCAGGGCGAGAACCTCAAGCTCAAGGAGGCGCTCGCCGACGAGGCCGAGAAGCTGCTGCCGATCGGCGAGCTGAAGTCGGCACGCGCCGCGTTCCGCTCGATCAACGAGCGGTGGGAGGCCATCGGTCACGTCCCGCGGGACGCCCGGCCGAAGGTCGAGGGGCGGATGCACGCCGTGGAGCGCGCCATCCAGGAGTCCGAGGAAGCCGAGTGGCGGCGGACGAACCCGGAGGCACGGGCTCGTGCGGAGGGCCTCACCGGCCAGTTGCAGGCGGCTGTGGACAAGCTCACGGGTCAGATCGAGCAGGCTCGTGCCCAGGGCAACAACTCCAAGGCGGACAAGCTCCAGAAGGAGCTGGACGGCCGTCAGGCGCTTCTCGACCAGGCAGTGAAGGGGTTGCACGAGTTCGGAGGCTGAGCCTCCGTCGCAGCCGGAACGTGGACGGCCCCCGAGCACTGTGCTCGGGGGCCGTTCCCACGTCTCGGGGCTCTGCCCCGGACCCCGCGCCTCAATCGCCGGCGGGGCTTGATTGTCCGGACCGGCTCGAGTGGCTATGGCCGTCGCGCCGACGTCACCCGGTACACGTCGTACACGCCCTCGACCCCACGTACCGCCTTCAGGACGTGGCCCAGGTGCTTCGGGTCGCCCATTTCGAAGGTGAAGCGGGACGTGGCCACCCGGTCGCGGGAGGTCTGGACCGCCGCGGACAGGATGTTCACGTGCTGGTCCGACAGGACCCGGGTCACGTCGGACAGGAGCCGCGAGCGGTCCAGGGCCTCGACCTGTATGGCGACCAGGAAGACCGACGACTGCGTGGGCGCCCACTCGACCTCGAGGATGCGCTCGGGCTCGCGCGAGAGCGAGTCCACGTTGACGCAGTCGCTGCGGTGAACCGATACGCCGCTGCCGCGCGTGACGAAGCCGATGATCGGGTCGCCGGGCACCGGCGTGCAGCAGCGCGCCAGCTTCACCCAGACGTCGTCGACGCCCTTGACCACCACACCGGGGTCCGCGTTCGAGCGACGCTTGGAGCGGCCCCGCGAGGGCGGCGCGCTCTCGGCGATGTCCTCGTTGGCGGCCTCCTCGCCGCCGAGCGCCTGGACGAGCTTCTGCACGACGGACTGCGCCGTGACATGGCCCTCGCCTATGGCGGCGTACAGGGACGAGATGTCCGGGTAGCGCATCTCGTGCGCGAGCGTGACGAGCGAGTCGCCGGTCAGGATCCGCTGGATCGGCAGGTTCTGCTTGCGCATGGCGCGCGCGATGGCGTCCTTGCCCTGCTCGATGGCCTCTTCGCGGCGCTCCTTGGAGAACCAGGCACGGATCTTGTTGCGCGCACGCGGCGACTTCACGAAGCCGAGCCAGTCGCGGGACGGTCCCGCGCCCTGCGCCTTGGAGGTGAAGACCTCCACCAAGTCGCCGTTGTCCAGGGTGGATTCGAGGGGCACGAGGCGTCCATTGACGCGTGCTCCTATGGTCCGGTGGCCGACCTCCGTGTGGACCGCGTACGAGAAGTCCACCGGGGTCGCCCCGGCCGGGAGCGCTATGACGTCGCCCTTCGGCGTGAAGACGAAGACCTCGTTGCGCGACAGGTCGAAGCGGAGCGACTCCAGGAACTCGCCCGGGTCCTCCGTCTCCTTCTGCCAGTCGAGGAGTTGGCGCAGCCACGCCATGTCGTTGAGGTGGTCGTCCTTGCCCTTGCCGGACGACTTGGGGGCGTCGGTGCGCACCTTGGAGGCGCCGGCGACGGCCTCCTGCTTGTACTTCCAGTGCGCGGCGATGCCGTACTCGGCGCGGCGGTGCATGTCGAACGTACGGATCTGGAGCTCAACCGGCTTGCCGTTGGGGCCGATCACCGTCGTGTGCAGCGACTGGTACATGTTGAACTTGGGCATCGCGATGTAGTCCTTGAACCGCCCCGGAACCGGGTTCCAGCGGGCGTGGACGGTGCCCAGTGCCGCGTAGCAGTCGCGGACCGTGTCGACGAGGACGCGGATGCCCACCAGGTCGTAGATCTCCGCGAAGTCACGGCCGCGGACGATCATCTTCTGGTAGACGCTGTAGTAGTGCTTCGGGCGCCCTGTGACGGTCGCCTTGATGCGGGCCGCGCGCAGGTCGGACTGCACCTCGTCGGTCACTATGGCCAGGTACTCGTCGCGCTTGGGCGCGCGCTCGGCCACGAGCCGCACGATCTCGTCGTACATCTTGGGGTAGAGGATCGCGAAGGCGAGGTCCTCCAGCTCCCACTTGATGGTGTTCATGCCCAGGCGGTGCGCCAGCGGAGCGTAGATCTCCAGCGTCTCGCGGGCCTTCTTCTCCTGCTTCTCGCGCTTGAGGTAGCGCATGGTGCGCATGTTGTGCAGGCGGTCGGCGAGCTTGATGACCAGGACGCGCGGGTCCTTGGCCATCGCGACGACCATCTTGCGCACGGTCTCGGCCTGCGCGGCCTCGCCGAACTTGACCTTGTCGAGCTTGGTGACGCCGTCGACGAGCAGGGCGACCTGGTCGCCGAAGTCGCGCTTGAGGGTGTCCAGGCCGTACTCGGTGTCCTCGACCGTGTCGTGCAGCAGGCCCGCCATCAGCGTCGCCGGGTCCATGCCCAGCTCGGCGAGGATCGTCGTCACCGCGAGCGGGTGCGTGATGTACGGGTCGCCGCTCTTGCGCTTCTGGCCGCGGTGCCAGCGCTCGGCGACCTGATAGGCGCGCTCGACCTGGCGCAGCGTGGACGTCTCGATCTTCGGGTCGTTGCTGCGCACTATCCGCAGCAGCGGCTCCAGGACCGGGTTGTACGGGTTCGAGCGCTGCACGCCGAGGCGGGCCAGGCGGGCGCGGACGCGGTTCGAGGAGCCGGAACGCGCGGCGGGCTGGCTCGTGGCCGCGCGGATCGCGGGCGGCGGCGTGGGCCGCGGCTGGTTCGCGGGAGGCTTGGTGCGCGGCTGCTCGGCCGCCGTGCCGCTCGGCGGCGCAGGCCTCGCCGCCTTCCCGTCCTTCTCGGGCGTGCGGGAAGGAGCCGCGGCGCGCGTGGCCTGTTCGTCATGCGTGGCGGCGGAGAGTGGCTTGGCCTCGTCTGGCAACGGCGCTCCTCGTGCGCGACGGGTCCCCCGTTCAGGTCCCGGAGAGCCCATGGTATCGATCCGGCGTCCTCGGATCGCCCTGGGCGGACGGGACGCCTTCGTACTGGTGAAACAGCAGAGGCGGGCGCCGGATTCCTCCGGGCCCGCCGCCAAGGCTGTGAGCTGCGGCTTTACACCACGAGCAGGGCGTCGAGCGGCGCACCCTGAAGCGCGGATTCCAGCCGTCCGCGGCCGGGCAGAAAACCCAGCTCCATGAGGACGGCACAGCCCGCGACCTCGGCGCCGGCCCGGCGGATCAGATGCACCGCGGCCTCGGCGGTGCCGCCGGTGGCGAGCACGTCGTCGATCACCATGACCCGGTCGTCGGCGCCGAGGTCCTCGGCGTGCACCTCGATCTCGGCGGACCCGTACTCAAGCTCGTACGACTGCGCGAGCGTGGCACCGGGGAGCTTGCCCGCCTTGCGTACGGGGATGAAGCCGAGGCCCGCGCGGATCGCGACGGGGGCGCCCAGGATGAAGCCGCGCGCCTCCAGGCCGACGATCTTCGTGGCGCCGTTGCGGACGCAGAGCTCCGCGAGCGTGTCGGTGAGGGCCGTGAAGGCCGCCGGGTCCGCGAGCAGCGGCGTGATGTCCTTGAACAGGACACCGGGCTCCGGATAGTCCTGCACATCGCGGATGCGGCTGAGGAGCAGCTCCTTGATGTCGGTCATTTCTGCACCTCAGCGAGTATGTGAAGAGTTTTACCAGGAGATTCGACCGCTTTGCGGCGACCGCCAACCCTAGCAGTCGCGGCTGTCGGGAAACGCCGAGGGCGCCAGGGCCTCGAAGGCTCCTGGCGCCCTTGTGACGACCGTACGGGTGCGGCTCAGCGGCGCTTGCCCGAGGGGCGGCCGCGGCCGCGGTTGCGGGCCGGCTGGTTGCGCGGTCCCGTGGCGGCGGGACCGGCGCCCGCGGGGGCGGCGTCCTGCGGCTCCTCGTCCGTCGCGTACGAGCCGTCGGCCTGGTGGCCCACGACGGCCGTGTCGGCCTTCGCCGCGGCGGCGGCCCGCTTGACGAGCACCCGCTTCTTGAGCGCCTTCATCTTCGGCTCGCGCTCCTTGAGGTCGGCGACCAGCGGAGTGGCGATGAAGATCGACGAGTACGCACCGGCGGCGAGGCCCACGAAGAGCGACAGCGAGATGTCGTTCAGCATGCCCGCGCCGAGGAAGCCGCCGCCGATGAACAGCAGGCCGCCGACCGGGAGGAGCGCCACGACCGTGGTGTTGATCGAGCGGACCAGGGTGCTGTTGATCGACCGGTTGGCGACCTCGCTGTACGTCCAGCGCGTCTGCTTCTCCAGGTCCTTCGTCTGTTCCTTGAGCGAGTCGAAGACGACGACCGTGTCGTAGAGCGAATAGCCAAGGATGGTCAACAGACCGATCACCGTGCCCTGCGTGACCTCGAAGCCCACCAGGGCGTAGATCCCGACGGTGATCGTGATGTCGTGGATGAGCGCGACGAGGGCCGCCACCGCCATCCGCCACTCGAAGGCGATCGCCAGATAGATCACGACCAGGACCATGAAGATGGCCAGGCCCTGCCATGCCTTGTTGGCGATGGAGGCGCCCCAACTGGGGCCCACCAGGTCGGCGTTGATGTCGTCGGCCTTGATGTCCATGTCCTTGGACAGCTCGGCCTTGATCTGGTCCGACTTGGCGGTGTCGACGCCCGCGACCTGGATGCGCAGGCCGCCCGAGCCGAGCTCCTGGACGACCGCGGGGTGGCCCGAGGCGTCCGCCGCGTACTCCTCGGCCTTCTGGGCCGAGACGCTGGTCTTGGGCGTCGTGAAGATCGCGCCGCCCTCGAACTCGATGCCCATGTTCAGGCCGCGCACCCCGAGGCCGACGATGGCCGTGATGGTGATGAGGATCGAGACGCCGTACCAGATCATGCGCTTGCCGATGAAGTCGTAACCGACCTCACCGCGGTACAGCTTGGCGCCGAGATTGCCCAGCTTCGACATCTCACGCCTCCTTCGGGTCGACAGGGCGGGTGGCGCGGCGGGTGCGACGCAGCGGGGGCTGCACGCCCAGGCGCTTCGGGTCGAGGCCGGACCACTTGTGCCCGCCCGTGAAGAACTTCGTGCGGGCCAGGAGCGTCATCAGCGGCTTCGTGAAGAGGAAGACCACCACGATGTCGAGCAGGGTGGTCAGGCCGAGCGTGAACGCGAAGCCCTGCACCTTGCCGACGGTCACGATGTAGAGCACCGCGGCCGCGAGGAACGACACGAAGTCGGAGACCAGGATGGTGCGTCGGGCCCGCGGCCAGGCGCGCTCCACCGCGGGACGCACGGAGCGTCCCTCTCTGATCTCGTCCCGGATTCGTTCGAAGTACACGATGAACGAATCCGCGGTGATGCCGATGGCCACGATGGCACCACAGACGGCCGGCAGGTTCAGCGCGAAGCCGATGGCCGGGCCGAGCAGCGTCATCAGGGTGTACGTGAGGATGCCGGAGGTGAGCAGCGAGGCGAGCGCGATGAGCGACAGGCCCCGGTAGTAGACCACCAGGTAGATGACGACCAGCGCGAGGCCGATGGCGCCCGCGATCAGGCCGGCGTTGAGCTGCTCACCGCCGAGCGCGGCGGTCACCGAGGTGACGCTCTGCTCGTGGAAGGTCAGCGGCAGGGCGCCGTAGGACAGCACGTTCGCGAGGTCCTGCGCGGACTCCTGGGTGAAGGAGCCGGAGATCTCGGCGTTCTGGCTCAGGGTGGAGCTGACGCTGGGCGCGGAGACCACGTCGCCGTCGAGCACGATGGCGAACTGGTTCATCGGCGACTGCTGGCTCTTGAGCTTGCTGGTCGTCGCGGCGAACTTCTTCGAGCCGGCGCCCGTGAACTCCATGTTCACGACCCACTGGCCGGACTGCTGGTTGATGGTCGCCTGGGACTTCTTGACGTCCTTGCCGCCCACCTCGGACGGGCCGAGGATGTACTTCTGCCACTGCCCCTGGCTCTGACCGCAGGCAATGATCGGGTCGGAGGACTTCGCGCCCTCGTTGATCTTGGTGCGGGCCGCCTTGTCCGTGCAGTCGAGCTGCATGAACTTCTTCTGCAGCGCGGCGGTCGCCGGGTCGGTGCTGGGGCTCGGTGCCGCCTTCGCGTCGTCGCCGCTCTTCGCGGAGGCGCTCGGCGTCGCGTCGGCCTTGAGGCTGTCGGTGACCGCGCGGCCCTGCGTCGTGGCGGTGGGCGACGGCGTGGCCGTCGACTTGTCCGTCGCCTTGTCCGAGCCGGTGGTCTTGTCGGTCGCCTTGCCGCCGGTCGAGGCGCTCGGGGACGGGGTGGCCGACTTGTCACCCTTGCCGGCGGGCTGGCCGGCGGTCATCGTGAGCACCGGACGGAAGTAGAGCTGCGCGGTCGTACCGACCTGCTCGCGAGCCTGCTTCTCGTTCGTCCCTCGCGGGATGTTGACGATGATGTTGCTCTTGCCCTGCGTCTGGACCTCGGCCTCGGAGACACCCATGCCGTTGACACGGCGGTTGATGATGTCCGCCGCGGTGTCCATGTTGGTCTTGTTGATCGCGTTGGGCTTGCCCGGCTCGTTCTTGGCCTCCAGCGTGATGCTGGTGCCGCCCGCGAGGTCGATGCCAAGGCGCGGGGTGAACGTGCCGGAGGCGAACATCCCCCCGACGAGCGCGACCATGATGATCACGATCAGGCCCAGGGCGCGCCCCGGCTTCGACTGGGCACCTGCCCCTCGGCTCTTCTTAGGTGTGGCCACCTTCTCGTACTCCCTCTCCATCCGTCCGGCATCGGGGTTGGGTGCCAGGACGGCCATGAAATGGTCGAGAGTCCGCGCGGGTCACGCACGGACAGGAACCGCGGGGCACATCGAGCGGTCGCCCCACGGTTCCGGCCGTACTACTTCGCGTCGGACTCGCCGTCGGTCTTCTTCACCTCGGCGTCGCCGGCCTTCTCGGCCTTCACGTCGTCGGCCTTGTCGGCCTCGGCGTCCTCGGCAGGCTCGTCCTTCTTGCCGAGGTCGATGCGCGAGTCGTCGGCGGCGGCCGTCTCGTCGGTCTCGGTGAGGGAGGACGCGTCGTCCGGCACGACGGCGTCGTTGGTCAGTTCGTCATCATCAACGACTTCCTCGCCGTGGACGATGCGGTTGTACTCGTCATCGGTGAGGACGGCGCCGATGGCGTTCTTCGCGAACATGAGGTGGACCCCGGGGCCGGCGTCGAGAAGGACCGCGTCGTCGTGGACCTCCTTGACCGTGGCGTACATGCCCCCGATCGTGCGGACGCCGGAACCGGGCTGCATCTCATTGCGCATCTTTGCGGCCTGCTGCTGCTTCTTCTTGGCAGACCGGGTCATCAGGAACATAGCCCCGATGAGCACAATGAACGGGAGGAGGGTCACAGGACTCACGGGTAGGAACTTCCTTCATTCAGCCGCGTCGGAATGCGGCCGCGTCGATGATGGGGTATTGCGCCGCCGCAAAGGCGACGTCGGCGGAGTCTAAGCGAGTCCGCACTGTGGGAACAACGCTCAGCATGGCACCGGGGTTCCAGCCCCGGCGAGTACGCGCGCCGTCATGCCCCGAAGAGGTCTTGTTGTCCGCTTGCCCCAGGTCTCCCTTGGGGTGCGGTGAGTCCCAGGTGGGCCCACGCGGCGGGAGTCGCCACACGTCCCCTGGGGGTGCGCGCCAGGAGTCCTTCCCTGACGAGGAAGGGCTCGGCGACCTCTTCCACCGTCTCACGCTCCTCCCCCACGGCGACGGCAAGTGTCGAAAGTCCCACAGGTCCGCCGCTGAAAAGCTTGAGGAGCGCTTCGAGGACGGCGCGGTCCAGGCGGTCGAGGCCGCGGCCGTCCACCTCGTACACGCCGAGGGCGGCGGACGCGATGTCCCTGTTGATCTGGCCGTCGGCCTTGACCTGCGCGTAGTCGCGGACGCGGCGCAGCAGGCGGTTGGCGATGCGGGGGGTGCCGCGGGAGCGACCGGCGATCTCGGCGGCGCCCGCTGTGTCGATCTCCACATCGAGCAGGCTCGCCGAGCGGTGGATCACCCGCTCCAGCTCGGGAGGACCGTAGAACTCCATGTGGGCGGTAAAACCGAAGCGGTCGCGCAGCGGCGGTGGCAGCAGCCCCGCGCGCGTGGTCGCGCCGACAAGGGTGAAGGGCGGCAGCTCCAGCGGGATGGCGGTGGCGCCGGGGCCCTTGCCGACGATGACGTCGACGCGGAAGTCCTCCATCGCCATGTAGAGCATCTCCTCGGCGGGCCGCGACATCCGGTGGATCTCGTCGAGGAAGAGGACCTCGCCCTCCTGGAGCGAGGAGAGGATCGCGGCGAGGTCGCCCGCGTGCTGGATCGCGGGCCCGGAGGTGATGCGGATCGGGGCGCCCATCTCGGCCGCGATGATCATGGATAGGGTGGTCTTGCCGAGGCCGGGGGCGCCGGAGAGCAGGACGTGGTCGGCGGTGGCGCCACGCGCGCGGGCGGCGCGCAGGACCAGGTCGAGCTGCTCCCTGACCTTCTCCTGGCCGATGAACTCGCCCAGGTCCTTGGGGCGCAGCGCGGCCTCTACGGCCTGGTCCTCCGTGTCGGCGGACGCACCTACGAGCCGGTCGGCCTGCGGCGTCGCGGCGTCGTCGGTGGTCTCGTCCCAGTTCATGTGTGGAGCCTCGCGTTACGGGTGGGTGCGGGTGGTGGACCGGGCGGCTAGCGGGTGCGGTTGAGGGTCTGCAGGGCCGCCTTCAGGAGCTGGCCCACCTGCGGAGTGCCCTCGGTGGCCTCGGCCTGCGGGGCGACCGCGTCGACCGCCTCGTCGGCCTCGCGGGTGGCGTAGCCGAGGCCGATCAGCGCGGCGTGCAGCTGCTCGCGCCAGCCGTTCGTGACAGCCGTACCGATGGCGGGGCCGCCCGTGCCGAGCGGTTCGCCGAGCCGGTCCTTCAGCTCCAGGAGGAGCTTCTGGGCGCCCTTCTTGCCGATGCCGGGGACGGCCGTGAGCGACTTCTCGTCACCGGTGGAGACGGCTCTGCGCAGCGCGTCCGGGCTGTGCACGGCGAGCATCGCCTGGGCCAGGCGCGGGCCGACGCCGCTCGCGGTCTGCAGGAGCTCGAACGTCTGCTTCTCGTCGTCGTCCGCGAAGCCGTACAGGGTGAGCGAGTCCTCGCGGACGACCAGGGACGTGGCGAGCTTGGCCTGCTGGCCGATACGGAGCGTGGACAGCGTGTTCGGCGTGCACTGGAGGGCCATGCCGACACCGCCCACCTCGACCACCGCGGCGTCGGGGGCGAGGGCGGCGACGGGGCCGCTGACGAAGGCGATCATGCGGTACGGCCTTTCGGTGCGTGGGCCGCGCGGGCGGCGCGGGAAGCGGGGGTTGCCTTGGACGCCTGGGCCGCGTGCTGGGCCACGGCCTGCTGGAGTCTGTTCTGCGCGGGGGCGCGCCAGATGTGGCAGATGGCGAGGGCGAGGGCGTCCGCCGCGTCGGCCGGCTTGGGCGGTGCGTCCAGCCTCAGCAGTCGCGTCACCATGGCGCCCACCTGAGCCTTGTCGGCGCGCCCCGTGCCCGTGACGGCCGCCTTGACCTCGCTGGGCGTGTGCAGCGCGACGGGGATGCCGCGGCGCGAGGCGCACAGCATGGCGACGGCGCTGGCCTGGGCGGTGCCCATCACGGTGCTCACGTTGTGCTGGCTGAACACCCGCTCCACGGCAAGGACTTCGGGCCGGTGTTCGTCGAGCCACTGCTCGATGCCCTGCTCGATGGCGACGAGGCGGTGGCCCAACTCGGCGTCCGGTGGCGTGCGGACGACGCCGACGCCACGCATGGTCAACGGCCGTCCCGCGACGCCCTCGACGACGCCGACACCGCAGCGGGTGAGCCCTGGGTCGACCCCCAGTACACGCATGCGCGCCCCCTCCCGACCGCGAGTGATCTTCGAACGCCCTCCAGGCTATCCGCTGCCACCGACAACAGCGGCGGGCCGGGGAGACGTGTCTCCCCGGCCCGCCGCTGTCGAGCTGTGCGCGGCAGCGCCTACGCGTCGACCTTCTCCATGACCTCGTCGGAGACGTCGAAGTTGGCGAAGACGTTCTGCACGTCGTCGCTGTCCTCGAGCGCGTCGATGAGCTTGAAGATCTTGCGCGCGCCCTCCTCGTCCAGCTCGACCTGCATGGTCGGGACGAAGTTGGCGTCGGCCGAGTCGTAGTCGATCCCCGCCTCCACGAGCGCGGTGCGCACGGCGACCAGGTCGGTGGCCTCGGAGAGCACCTCGAAGGACTCACCCAGGTCGTTGACCTCCTCGGCGCCCGCGTCGAGCACGGCGCCCAGGACGTCGTCCTCGGACAGCTCGGCCTTGGGGACGACCACGACGCCCTTGCGGTTGAACAGGTACGACACCGAGCCCGGGTCGGCCATGTTGCCGCCGTTGCGGGTCATCGCCACGCGCACGTCGGAGGCGGCGCGGTTGCGGTTGTCGGTGAGGCACTCGATGAGCACCGCGACACCGTTCGGCCCGTAGCCCTCGTACATGATCGTCTCGTAGTCGGCGCCGCCGGCCTCGAGGCCGCCGCCGCGCTTGACCGCGGAGTCGATGTTCTTGTTGGGGACCGACTGCTTCTTCGCCTTCTGGATGGCGTCGTACAGCGTCGGGTTGCCCTCGATGTCGGTGCCGCCCATGCGCGCAGCGACCTCGATGTTCTTGATCAGCTTCGCGAAGAGCTTGCCGCGCTTGGCGTCAACCACGGCCTTCTTGTGCTTCGTCGTAGCCCATTTAGAGTGGCCGGACATCTGCCTGTCTCCTTCGCGTAACCAATTTACGAACGCCAGAGATCCTACAAGGAACCCGGGGCACCCTTCGCCCGCACCATGTCCACGAACATGGCATGGATCCTGTGGTCGCCCGTGAGCTCCGGGTGGAAGGACGTCGCGAGGGCGTCGCCCTGGCGGACGGCCACGATGTGCCCCTCGTACTCGGCGAGCACCTCCACCTCGGCGCCCACGGACTCCACCCAGGGAGCCCGGATGAAGACGCCCTCCACAGGATCGCCCTCGACGCCCCGGACGTCGACCGCCGCTTCGAAGGACTCGTTCTGACGTCCGAAGGCGTTGCGCCGCACGATCATGTCGATGCCGCCGATGGTCTCCTGGCCCGAGCGCGGATCGAGGATCTTGTCGGCGAGCATGATCAGGCCGGCACACGAGCCGTAGACGGGCATGCCTTCGCGCACGCGCGCGCGGAGCGGCTCCATCAGCCCGAAGAGGTGTGCCAGCTTCGAGATGGTGGTCGACTCGCCGCCGGGGACGACGAGACCGTCGACCTCGGCCAGTTCCTCGGCGCGCCGCACCGGCCTGGCCACGGCGTCGGCCGCGGCCAGGGCGACGAGGTGCTCGCGCACGTCGCCTTGGAGCGCGAGCACTCCGACTGCGGGAGTGGTCATCACCAGCCCCGGTTCGCGTACCGCTCGCCCTCGGGGAGCGTGTCGCAGTTGATGCCGACCATGGCCTCGCCCAGGTTGCGGGACGCCTCCGCGATGATCTTCGGGTCGTCGAAGAAGGTGGTGGCCTTCACGATGGCAGCGGCGCGCTTGGCCGGGTCGCCGGACTTGAAGATGCCGGAGCCGACGAAGACGCCCTCCGCGCCGAGCTGGCGCATCAGCGCGGCGTCGGCGGGAGTGGCGACACCACCGGCGGAGAACAGCACGACCGGCAGCTTGCCGAGCTCGGCGACCTCCTTGACCAGCTCGTACGGGGCGCGCAGGTCCTTGGCGGCGGCGTACAGCTCGTTGTTGTCGAAGCCGCGCAGGCGGGCGATCTCGTTTTTGATCTGGCGCATGTGGCGGACGGCCTCGACGACGTTGCCGGTGCCGGCCTCGCCCTTGGAGCGGATCATCGCGGCGCCCTCGGCGATGCGGCGCAGGGCCTCGCCCAGGTTGGTGGCGCCACAGACGAACGGCGTCGTGAAGGCGAACTTGTCCGAGTGGTTGACCTCGTCGGCCGGGGTGAGCACCTCGGACTCGTCGATGTAGTCGACGCCGAGGGACTGCAGCACCTGGGCCTCGACGAAGTGGCCGATGCGGGACTTGGCCATCACCGGGATCGAGACGGCGCCGATGATGCCCTCGATCATGTCGGGGTCGGACATCCGGGCCACGCCGCCGTCCTTGCGGATGTCGGCCGGCACACGCTCCAGGGCCATCACGGCCACGGCGCCGGCGTCCTCGGCGATCTTCGCCTGCTCGGGCGTGACGACGTCCATGATGACGCCGCCCTTGAGCTGCTCGGCCATGCCGCGCTTGACGCGTGCGGTGCCGGTGGCGGTGTTTTCGGAAGTGGACACGGGTGACCTCACTCGGTGAACGAAGGCTTTTGCAGCACCGAGGAAACCTCTGGGGAACAGGCCACTACAAGGGCCAATGGACAGCCGGTGGCTCCTTTTGGCCTGGGAACCAGGTGGTGACGCCGTCCGGGGCCTAGGGCTTGTCGTTTGGATCAGGCCGGATCAGGGAGCGGGGCCTGGTGCGTGCGATCGCAAGGCGGAGGAGGGAGGCGACGCGGAGCGTCGTCGACCGACGACAACGCCGCGAGCGTGCGTGCCAGGCCCCGCGAGCCCGGCCTGATCCAAACGACAGGCCCTAGTTGGTGACGCGGTCGGCCAGCGCCGCCGGAGGCTCGTCGTCCATCTCGAAGGCCAGCGGGAACGGGGCGTGTCCGGCGAGGCGGAACCAGCGGACCTTGCGGTGGCGGCGCAGCGCGCGGGCCGCGCGCACGGCGTCGTTGTGGAAGCGGCGGGCCATCGGGACGCGGCGGACCGCCTGGGCAAGCTCCTCCGCGGCCTCCTCGCCGCCGGGGGCCTCCCGGACCACCTCGACCTGGTCGGGCTCGCTGAAGACGGCCCTGAGCGCCTGGCTGAGCTCGCTCTCGGCGACCTCGCGCTGCTCCTCCTCGGCCTGGCGCGCGGCGTGCGCCGCCTCGTACAGCACGATCGACGCGGCCGGGTCGAGCACGCCCGACGTGGCCAGTTCCTGGGCGACGGAGGCCCGCCGCAGGAGTTGGGCGTCGAGCGCGGCGCGGGCCGCGTCGATCCGGGCGTGCAGACGGTCGAGCCGTCCCGCGGTCCAGCTCAGGTAGAGCCCGATCGCGAAGAGGGCTACGGCGATCCAGATGAGGGTGACGGTCACGGGCGGCAAGGCTACCGGGGACGCGGCGGGGGTCAGTCCCGCGCCAAGCCGAAGCGGGCCCGCAGGCCCGTCCGCTCGTCGGCCGCGACCGCCGCCGCGCCCTGGGTCACCGTCTCGTAGACCGAGAGGATGTCCGCGCCGACCGTGGACCAGTCGAAGCGGCGGACGTGCTTGCTGCCACGCGCGCGCAGTTCGGCGCGGCGCTCCGGGTCGCCAAGAAGGCGCAGGGCCGCGACGGCGAGGGTGTCCGCGTCCTCGTTGGTGAAGAGTTCGCCGGCCGCGCCCTGGTCGAGGACCTGGGCGAAGGCGTCCAGGTCGGAGGCGAGCACGGGCGCGCCCGCCGACATCGCCTCCACCAGGATGATGCCGAAGCTCTCGCCGCCGGTGTTGGGCGCGACGTACACGTCGACGCTCGCCAGGAGGCGGGCCTTGTCCTCGTCGCTGACCATGCCGAGGAACTCGACGCGGTCGCGCATCTCCTTGGGCAGCGAGGCCACCGCCTCGTCCTCGTCGCCCCGGCCCGCGACCAGAAGGCGGGTCTGCGGGCGCTCCGCGAGGATCTTCGGCAGCGCCTTCATGAGCACCGGCAGGCCCTTGCGGGGCTCGTCGATGCGGCCGATGAAACCGATCGTGCCCCCCTCCCGTCTCCCACCACCGCCCTCAACCGAGCTTCGCGCCCCCTCTGTTTGCCACTCGGCCTTGGGTTCGGCCCGCGCGAAGAAGTCGACGTCGACGCCGTTGGGGATCACGACCGCGTCGCCGCCCAGATGCTCGACCAAGGTGCGGCGCGCGTACTCGCTCACCGCGATGCGCGCGCTGATCTTCTCCAGGGCGGGCTGCAGGATCGGATACGCGGCGATCATGGCGCGCGAGCGCGGGTTGGACGTGTGGAAGGTCGCGACGATGGGGCCCTGCGCGGCCCAGCAGGTCAGGAGGCCGAGCGACGGGGACGCCGGTTCGTGGATGTGGATCACGTCGAACGTGCCGTCGTGCAGCCACCTGCGCACGCGCGCGGCGCTCAGGAACCCGAAGTTGAGGCGCGCCACCGAGCCGTTGTACGGCACGGGAACCGCGCGGCCCGCCGACACGACGTACGGCGGCAGCGGGGTCTCGTCGTCCGCGGGAGCGAGGACGGACACCTCGTGCCCCAGGGCGATGAGATGCTCCGCCAGATCGCGGATGTGGAACTGGACGCCGCCCGGCACGTCCCAGGAGTACGGGCAGACGATTCCGATCCTCACGCCGGCCTCTCTTCGAAATCATCGAGGTCGGCAAGCCACAAGCGCTGCAGCATGTGCCAGTCCTCCGGATGGTCCGCGATCCCCGTGGCGAAGGCATCGGCCAGCGCCTGCGTCATGACAGACGTCTTCTCGGCCCGCGTACCTGTCTCCGGCACATCGACGGGTGGGTGGACGCGCCCCCGCATGATGGGCGAGTCGTCGTACCAGAGGGTGACCGGCAGCAGCAGCGCGCCGGTCTGCTGGGCGAGCATCGCGGGCCCCGCGGGCATCCGCGTCGTCTCGCCGAAGAACTTGACCTCCACACCGGAGGTCGACAGATCCCGGTCGGCCACCAGGCAGACCAGGCCGCCCGCGCGCAGCCGCCGTGCGAGCGTCCCGAAGGCGGCGCCGCCGGTGTGCGGCAGCACCTCCATGCCGAGGCCCTCCCGGTAGGCCACGAAACGGTCGTACAGGGTCTCCGGCTTGAGCCGCTCGGCGACAGTCGTGAACGGCGTGTCCAGCTTGGTGGTGACCCAGGCGCCCGCCAGGTCGTAATTGCCCATGTGGGGCAGGGCCAGGATGACGCCCTTGCCCGCGTCCAGGCCCTCGGTCAAGTAGTGGACGTCCTTGACCGAGAAGCCCTCCTTGATGCGCTCCTTGCTCCACGCGGGGAGCCGGAAGGACTCCATCCAGTAGCGCAGGTACGAGCGCATGCCCTTCCTGGAGAGCTGTTGCAGGCGCTGAGGCGTGGCGTCGGGCACCACGCGCGCGAGGTTGGCCTCCAGGCGCAGCACGCCCTTGCCGCGCTTCTTCCAGGCGGCGTCGGCGATCGTGCGGCCGAGGCGCCGCGCGACCGGCTCGGGGAGCTTCTTGACGGTCGCCCAGCCGAGCCCGTAAAGCGCGTCGGTGATCCGCTCCTGCGTCCCGCTCACGAGGTGGCCCCCTCCTGGGCGGCCGCCGCCGCGTCGGCCTCGGCGGACTCGCGGCGCACCGTCACCACGCGCTGGATCAGCGTGACGAGGCTGCCCACGGCGACGATCCACAGGGCGACCGGCAGCAGGTACTGGATGCCGGGCACGCCGAACTTGTGGAGCCCGGCGAAGCCCGCGGCGACGAGCGTGATGACGAGCCGCTCGGCGCGCTCCACGAGTCCGTTCACGGCGACGGGCAGGCCGATGGCCTCGCCGCGCGCCTTCGTGTAGGACACGACCTGGCCGCTGGCGAGGCAGAAGATCGACACGGCGCACAGGACGCTGTCGTTCCCGCCGCCCGCGTACCAGAGCGCCAGGCCGCCGAAGATGGCGCTGTCGGCGACCCGGTCGAGCGTGGAGTCCAGGAAGGCGCCCCAACGGCTGGAGCGGCCCAGCTGGCGCGCCATGTTGCCGTCCACGAGGTCCGAGAAGACGAACAGCGTGATGACGACGGTTCCCCAGAAGAACTCTCCGCGCGGATAGAAGACCAGCGCACCGGCCACGACTCCGGCGGTGCCCAGGAGCGTGACCGCGTCGGGGCTGACTCCGCGGCGGATGAGAAACGCGGCGAACGGTGTGAGGACACGCGTGAAGAATGCACGCGCGTACTTGTTCAGCATGGCCTTCCCGAGGGTCGGTGCCTGCGCGGCCCCTCTGGCCACCGGCTGGCCCATCGTAGCCACGCACACGTGCGAACCGCCGACGGGCCGCCACGCGCGCGTGCGATCCCGTACGACGTATGGACGCACAGTGACCCGAGTGGAAAGCTCGAAGACACCGCGGGCGTCGCCGAAGCCGCCTCCGCACGCGGATTCGCGTGTCCGCGCCCACAGGCCGAGAACGACCTAGGACCTCACCGAGCAATAAACCGGGAGGCAAGGCATGGGCGACAAGACCAACGGACACCCCGGAGCCGCCGGCAGGGCAGCGACGGCCGACCATCCCGCGTCCGTACGGAATGTGGTGCTGGTCGGCCACAGCGGATCGGGCAAGACGACCCTGGTGGAGGCCCTCGCGCTGACCGCGGGGGCGGTGAACAGGGCGGGCCGCGTCGAGGACGGCACCAGCGTCTCCGACTACGACGAGATCGAGCATCGCCAGCAGCGCTCGGTCCAGCTCTCGCTCGTCCCGCTGGAGTGGGACGGGTTCAAGATCAATCTGCTGGACACCCCCGGATACGCCGATTTCGTCGGGGAGTTGAGGGCCGGTCTGCGCGCCGCGGACGCGGCCCTTTTCGTCGTCTCGGCGGCCGACGGACCCGAGACGATGGCCGGCGCGACGCGGATGGTGTGGGAGGAGTGCGCCGCGGTCGGCATGCCGCGGGCCATCGTGATCACGCACCTGGAGGCGGCGCGCGCCGACTTCGAGGACATGACGCGGACCTGCGCGGAGGTCTTCGGCGGCGACGACCCCGACGCCGTGCTCCCCCTGTACCTCCCCCTGCGCGGCGAACGGGCGCCGGACGGGCACGCGCCGGTGACGGGCCTGATCGGGCTGCTCACGCAGCGTCTCTTCGACTACGCGTCGGGCGAACGCAAGGAGTCGGAACCGGACGCCGAACAGGCCTCGCTGATCGAGGAGGCCCGCAACCGGCTCATCGAGGGGATCATCGCCGAGAGCGAGGACGAGACCCTCATGGACCGCTACCTGGGCGGCGAGGAGATCGACGTCAAGACGCTCATCGACGACCTGGAGCGGGCCGTCGCGCGCGGCGTCTTCCACCCGGTCCTCGCGGCGGCCCCGGCGGCGGAGGACGCACGGCAGGGCATCGGCACCGTGGAACTCCTCGAACTGATCACCGGCGGCTTCCCGACCCCCTTGGAGCGGTCCGCTCCCGATGTGCGGGGGCGCGACGGGAAGGAGCTCGACATCCACGCGTGCGACCCGGAGGGACCGCTGGTCGCGGAGGTCGTGAAGACCGCGTCCGACCCGTACGTGGGGCGCGTCTCGCTCGTCCGCGTCTTCTCCGGCACCCTGCGGCCCGACGAGACGGTGCACGTGTCGGGCCACGGCCTGACCGACCACGGGCACGAGGCCCGCGCCCTGCACGAGGCGGACGAACGGATCGGGGCGCTCTCGGCCCCCTTCGGCAAGCAGCAGCGCACGCTGACGCACTGCATCGCAGGCGACCTGGCGTGCGTCGCGAAGCTGAGCCGGGCGGAGACCGGGGACACGCTGTCGGCGAAGGAGGCGCCGCTGCTCATGTCCCCGTGGGAGATGCCCGACCCGCTGCTTCCGCTGGCCATCCAGGCGCACAGCAAGGCCGACGAGGACAAGCTCTCGCAGGGGCTCTCCCGGCTGGTCGCCGAGGATCCGACGATGCGCCTGGAACAGAACCAGGACACGCACCAGGTGGTGCTGTGGTGCCTCGGCGAGGCACACGCGGACGTCGCCCTGGAACGGCTGCGCAGCCGTTACGGGGTGCAGGTCGACGTCATCGCGCACAAGGTCTCCCTTCGGGAGACGTTCGCGGGCAAGTCTGCGGGGCGCGGCCGGCACGTGAAGCAGTCCGGTGGCCACGGCCAGTACGCGATCTGCGAGATCGAGGTGGAGCCGCTGCCCGGCGGCTCGGGCATCGAGTTCGTGGACAAGGTCGTCGGCGGCGCGGTGCCCCGGCAGTTCATCCCGTCCGTGGAGAAGGGCGTGCGGGCGCAGGCGACGAAGGGCGTCGCCGCCGGATACCCGCTCATCGACGTGCGGGTGACACTGCTCGACGGCAAGGCGCACTCCGTGGACTCGTCCGACGCGGCGTTCCAGACGGCGGGGGCGCTCGCGCTGCGTGAGGCGGCGGCCGATGTGCGGATCCATCTGCTGGAGCCGGTGGCCGAGGTGGAGGTCCTCGTCGGCGACGACTACGTGGGCACCGTGATGAGCGATCTGTCGGGGCGGCGCGGCCGGGTCGTCGGCACCGAACAGGCGCCGGGCGGGCGGACGTTGATCCGGGCCGAGGTGCCGGAGATCGAGATCGGCCGCTACGCGGTGGACCTGCGGTCGCTGTCGCACGGCACCGCGCGTTTCAGCCGCGCGTACGCCCGGCACGAGCCGATGCCGGCCCAGTTGAGCGAGCGGATCCGCGAACAGGCCCAGGACGTCCCGTAGTCGGCCCAGGGTCGCGCACCGGCACCGGCTTCCCGTTCCACGGGGCCGCTGTCGGTGGCGGCCGCTACGCTGGTCGAAGATCAGCCGGATCCGGCCGACGGCGCGCCCAACAGGTGTGCGGGGCGGGCAAGTCGGGAAAAGCCGCAGCGACGGCGCGCGGTGATGGGGGTGGCAGTGGCGGACACGATCAAGCCGGCTTCGGCCGACGAAATATTCGACTTCCGGCCGGGCGCGCAGATCCCGTTGCAGGGGTCCGCGGGCCAGACCGCCGCGACGTTCGCCATCGCCTCGGCCGCATACCGGGACGACCCGGCGGTGAAGATCGAGGACACCAACAACGAGTGGCACAAGTCCCAGGTGAAGCAGGGGATGTGGTCACTGTTCGCGCCGAACCTCGGTGAGGCCTTCGCGCGGGCGGTGCAGGTGCGGATGCTGGGCGGCGCCCGCAAGCCGCTCATCCAGTCGTTCGGTACGGAACCGCAGGTCGTCGTGGAGCACTGCCTCGCGGCCAACCGGATCCGGCGCCAGCGCGACAGCCTGCTCACCTTGGTGACGGTGGTGTTCGGCTTCCTGTTCCTGCCCGGATTCCTGCTCTGGGTGACCGCGTTCGAGATCCGCCGCAGGGACAACATCCGGGTGGACCTGGCCGAGAAGGAGGTCAAGGAGGCCGAGGGCAAGGGCACCAAGGAGAAGCGCGAGGCGAAGAAGCACGAGCGCGAGGCGCGCGGCCGGGCCGCTCTCACCATGGCGATCCTGGCGATCGTGTTCGTCGCCGTCGCGATCGTGCTCGTCCGGCTTCCGTCCACCAGCGGCTGGACCTGGTATCTGCGCGCCTCCTTCGTGGCGCCCGTGGTCGGCGGTTTCTGGGCGCGGCGGATCTGCGAGGGCACCGCCAAGGATCTGCGGGACCGGTGGGGCGGGCTGCTGTCCGGCGGCGGGATCGGCGCGAAGATCCCGGAGGCCGTTCCCGGCAGCCCCGGCGAGACCGCCGCGGAGCAACTGCGGCAGAACCTCGCCAAGTTGTCGGCCGAGCAGCAGTCGAACTCGGTGTTCTACGCCGGCCCCAAGGGCATTCTGGGCATGGGCACGCGCTGGGGCGGCTGGCAGCTCGCCGAGGACCTGGTGTCGAAGGAGCCCGGCAAGGACATCCACCCGTTCCGCAGCTGGGACGTGGTCCGCGCGATCCACGACCAGCTCCGCCTCCTGGAGCGCAAGCCGATCCACACGGGCGGCTTCCCGACGCCTTCGGTGAAGCACTGGATCGTCTCGCCGATCGGGGAGAACGCGAAGAGCGTGACCCGCCCCTCGGGCGTGAACGTGGAGGCGTTCGAGACCAGGACGCACGAGATAGAGCGGATCTGCAACGAGCAGCAGTTCGGCGGCGGCAGCCGCCACTACCTGGGCGTGCAGTTCACGCTCTGGGACGGCCAGTTGGTCATCACCATGCTGATCACGGTCACGGTGCTGCACCAGACGCTGCGCATCGAGGTGACCGGGCACGCGCTCGGCCCGGTGCACTCCCTTTTCACGTCGAAGCCGGAGCCGCGGAAGAAGGAGATCTCCAAGCCCATACGGTTCTGGGAGACCACGGAGAAGACGCTCCCGCTGATCACCTCCGACGAGGCGGTGCGGATCGCGGTCCGCGCCCCCTTCACCTGGTACCCGCCGCTCCTCGACCACCTCGGCGGCAAGCTGGTGCTGCCCGAGCCGTTCGGCCTGCGGCACGCCTGGGCGGACCAGCCGTGGCGGCACCGCTTCATGGCGGACGACGCGCTGCGCACGGCCACGCCGGTGCTGCGCGTGGTGCACGCGGCGGCCATCAGGGTGCTCGACGAGAACGGCGTGGACACCGAGAAGTTCGGCAACCGCTCGGGCTTCCTCAGCGGCGCGGTCCAGGACCCGACACCGGGGAAGGCCGACACGTACAACGCGTAGGGGGTCCGCTCAATCGGTCGGCCAGGCCTTCGCCAGGGCCGTGCGCGTGTCCGCGAGCATCTGCGGCAGCACCTTGGTGTGGCCGACGACCGGCATGAAGTTGGTGTCGCCGCCCCAGCGCGGAACGATGTGCTGGTGCAGATGGGCGGCGATGCCGGCGCCCGCGACCGCGCCCTGGTTCATGCCGATGTTGAAGCCGTGCGCTCCCGAGGCGGCGCGCAGCGCGGCCATGGCGCGCTTGGTGAAGTCGGCCAGTTCCGCGGTCTCGTCAAGGTCGAGGTCGGTGTAGTCGGCGACGTGCCGGTAGGGCAGCACCATCATGTGCCCGCCGTTGTACGGGTACAGGTTGAGGATCGCGAAGACGTGGCTGCCGCGGGCCACGATCAGGGCGTCCTCGTCGGACTTGCCGGGAGCCGCGCAGAAGGGACAGCCGTCGTCGGCTCCGGGGCCGCTCGGTTTGCCCTCGCCCTGGATGTACGCGATGCGGTGCGGGGTCCACAGACGCCCGAATCCGTCCGGCTCACCCACTGGACCGACCTGCTGCTCCGGCTCACTCGTCATGCAATGCAGCATATGGCGTCACCTCACGGGGGCGTGTCGGTGGGTACCACCCCAGGTCGGCGCGGGCGATGCTGTCGGGATGACCGACACCCCACTCGCCCGCTGGGAGCGGCACAACGGCGTCGTCCTGGCGGTGGCCTCGCTCGTCTACCTCGCCGGGTACGCGGTCCGGGTACTCGGCGAGGCCCTGCCCGGCGCCCTGCGGGACCTGTGTCTCGCCCTCACGCTCACGGCGTGGGTGGTGTTCATCCTCGACTACATGGTGCGTCGACGCCTGAGCGGACAGCGCTGGCCGCGCTTCGTGCGCACGCACTGGCTGGACACGCTGGTCCTGCTGCTTCCGCTGCTGCGTCCCGTACGGATCGTGCAGGCCTACCAGACGGTGCAGCGCCGGCAGAACGAGCCGCGCCTCGCACTGCACGCGCGCGTGATCGCGTACGCGGGCCTGTCGGTGACGCTGCTCGGTTTCGCGGGCTCGCTCACCTTGTACCAGCAGGAGCACACGGCGTCCGGCGCGGACATCCGTACGTACGGCGACGCGGTGTGGTTCACGTGCACCACGCTGTCGACCGTGGGCTACGGCGATCTGGCCCCGGTGACCCCGCTCGGCCGGCTCGTGGCGGTGGGTGTGATGGCCTGCGGCCTGGCACTGCTCGGCGCGGTCACGGGCTCGTTCTCCTCGTGGCTGCTGCAGGTGTTCGCGCGGGAGGGGGACCCTGAACGGGAGAGGCCCCCGGGGGACTCCCCGGGGGCCTCTCGCCGTACGGACTGACCGGATCAGACCTGCGCCCGCTCCTCGACGACCTTCGCGATCTTCGCGATGGCCTCGTCGACCGGGATGCCGTTCTCCTGCGAGCCGTCGCGGTAACGGAAGGACACCGAACCGGCGTTCATGTCCTCGTCGCCCGCGATGACCATGAAGGGCACCTTGGCCTTCTGCTGGTTGCGGATCTTCTTCTGCATGCGGTCCGAGGACTTGTCGACCTCGACGCGCAGACCCTGGGCGCGCGCCTTCTCGGCGAACTCCTCCAGGTACGTCACGTGCCCGTCGCCGATCGGGATGCCGACGGCCTGGACCGGGGCGAGCCACGCCGGGAAGGCACCCGCGTAGTGCTCGAGGAGCACACCGAAGAACCGCTCGATCGAGCCGAACAGGGCGCGGTGCAGCATGACGGGCTGCTGGCGCGAGCCGTCCGCCGCGGTGTACTCCAGGCCGAACCGCTTGGGCTGGTTGAAGTCGACCTGGAGGGTCGACATCTGCCAGGAGCGGCCGATGGCGTCCTTGGCCTGCACGGAGATCTTCGGGCCGTAGTACGCGGCGCCGCCCGGGTCGGGCACGAGGGGCAGGCCCTGCTTCTCCGCGGCGGAGCGCAGCGCCTCGGTGGCCTCGGCCCAGTCCTCGTCCGTACCGATGAACTTGTCGGAGTCGTCGCGGGTGGACAGCTCCAGCTCGAACTCGGTCAGGCCGTAGTCGCGCAGCAGGTCGAGGACGAAGGTGAGGAGCGTGTCGAGCTCCTCCGCCATCTGCTCCTTGGTGCAGTAGATGTGCGAGTCGTCCTGGGTGAAGCCGCGCGAGCGGGTCAGGCCGTGCACGACGCCCGACTTCTCGTAGCGGTACACCGTGCCGAACTCGAAGAGCCGCAGCGGCAGTTCACGGTAGGAACGCCCGCGGGACTTGAAGATCAGGTTGTGCATCGGGCAGTTCATCGCCTTGAGGCGGTAGTTCTGCTCGTCGAACTGGATGGGCGGGAACATGCCCTCCGCGTAGTGCGGCAGGTGGCCCGAGGTCTCGAAGAGGTGCTCCTTCGAGATGTGCGGGGTGTTCACGAACTCGTAGCCGGAGACCTCGTGGCGGCGCCGCGAGTAGTCCTCCATGACCTTGCGGACCACGCCGCCCTTGGGGTGGAACACGGCGAGGCCCGGGCCAAGCTCCTCCGGGAAGGAGAACAGGTCGAGCTCGGCGCCGAGCTTGCGGTGGTCGCGCTTCTCGGCCTCGACGAGGAACTCCAGGTACGCCTTCAGCTCGTCCTTCGACGGCCACGCGGTGCCGTAGATGCGCTGGAGCTGCGGGTTCTTCTCGCTGCCCCGCCAGTAGGCGGCGGCCGAGCGCATCAGCTTGAACGCGGGGATGACGCGGGTGGTGGGCAGGTGCGGACCCCGGCAGAGGTCCTTCCAGCACAGCTCGCCGGTCTTGGCGTCGAGGTTGTCGTAGATGGTCAGCTCGCCGGAGCCGACCTCGGCGTCCGCGCCGTCGGCGGCCTGTGCCGCGTTGCCCTTGAGGCCGATGAGCTCCAGCTTGTACGGCTCGTCGGCCAGCTCGACGGCGGCGTCCGCGTCGGTGGTGACGCGGCGCGAGAAGCGCTGCCCCCGCTTCTGGATCTCCTGCATCTTCTTCTCGATGCGCTTGATGTCCTCGGGGGTGAACGGCTCCTTGACGTCGAAGTCGTAGTAGAAGCCGTCCTTGATGGGCGGGCCGATGCCGAGCTTGGCCTCGGGGAACAGCTCCTGCACGGCCTGCGCCATGACGTGCGCGGTCGAGTGTCGCAGGATGTTCAGGCCGTCCTCGGAGGAGATCTCCACGGGCTCGACGGTCTCGCCGTCGGTGACCTCGTACGCGAGGTCCTTCAGCTCACCGGCCACCCGGGCCGCGACGATGCTGCGCTCACCGGGGAAGAGCTCGGCGGCCGTAGTGCCCGTCGTCACCACGCGCTCTTCCCGCTCGGAATCGCGTTGGATGGTCACACGGACGTCAGACACCGGACTTCTCCTACCTGAAGATGGAACGCCGCGCCATTACCTGTGACGCGCGCAGCAACGATCGTACCGAGTCACCAGGGCCGCTCGCGAAACGGTTAACCCCGTGACGGGCGCGCGACTGTCAGTGGTCGTCCCTAGCGTGAGACGTATGACACTCGACTGGAACACGCTCCTCGCCGACCAGCTCGACTGGCACTGGCGACATCAGCTCCGCGACCGCCTGGCGGGGCTGACCGACGACGAGTACTTCTGGGAGCCCGTGCCGGACTGCTGGACGCTGCACCCGCGCGGCACCGGCACCGCCGCGATCCAGGGCGGCTCCGGGGACCTCACGATCGACTTCGAGTACCCGGAGCCGGTCCCCGCCCCCGTGACGACGATCGCGTGGCGCCTCGGTCACATCCTGGTGGGCGTGCTCGGCCTCCGGAACGCGTCGCACTTCGGTGCGGAGCCGGTGGACTACATGACGTACGACTATCCCGGCACGGCCGCCGACGCCCTGGACCGCCTGGACACCGCGTACGCGCAGTGGATCGCGGGGGTGCGCGGCCTCAACGAGGCGGCGCTCGCCCGCCCCTGCGGTCCGGCCGAGGGCCCGTTCGAGAAGGAGCCGATGGCGACGCTCGTGCTGCACATCAACCGCGAGATGCTGCACCACACGGCCGAGATCGCCCTGCTCAGAGACCTGTACGCGCACCGGCCCACCGGCTAGGGCTTGTCGTTTGGATCAGGCCGGATCAGGGAGCGGGGCCTGGTGCGTGCGATCGCAAGGCGGAGGAGGGAGGCGACGCGGAGCGTCG